>JAUILJ010000699.1 GCA_030433055.1 Polyangia bacterium | reverse complement strand
GCCCCTCTGAGCTGATCGTCGACCCCAGCGGGCGTTTGCATACCCGTGCGGATACGCTCGTCGGGTCGTTGTTGAGCCTGCCGGAGCTGCCCACTCACAACACACCCGGCAACAGCCTCTCACCGCGTTGGCTCCCTCCCGAGCAGGCGGGGGGAGCCGAGTGGGATGCCTTGGCCAATCGCTACGTGCTCGGCCTGGTGCTCTACTGGCTCCTGGCGGGCACTCACGCGTTCGCAGGCCTCGGCCTGCGCCATGGCCTCGAAGAGCAGCGGGTGCGCGGCGCACCGCCGATGCCCGAAGAGATCTCCCGGGAGCTCCCGCCGGGCCTCCAAGGCCTCGTGCTCCGCATGCTCGAGCCAAACCCGGACGCTCGGCCACGCAGCGCGAGCGAAGTGGTCGAGCGCCTGGAGCAGTTCGCGGACGCATTGCCTCGAGGCAACGAACCGGCGCGTCGTCAGATCGCCAAGACGCAGCCCATGTCGGGGGAGGGGGTGAGACGAGAACAGGTGCCATCGCTACCCGCCTCCAGCGATCCGCAGATCCACGAGGTAGCGACCCTGCACAGCGCCGGCAGCGACGATGACAGCCCCAAAGACTCTCCCGCGCAGGTCAGCGTACGGGCGCTGCGCGAACACCGCGATGACCGCTCGGAGCCTGAGCGGCGTGCGTCCGATCGCCGCTCGAGCGACAGCAGCGATCGGGACCGGAGCCGCTCCCTGGACGACGCGGGGCCGACGCGCGCGGCGTACAAACGCCGCGGCTCACCCCCAAGAGAAGAGACTTCGACAGAGGAGCCCCCGTCGAGCTCGCGGCGAGGAGGAGCCAAGGGCTCCACGTCGAGCCCACCAGCCGATGCGCGGGCAACGACGGGGTCGAGGACCATACGAACGCTGCTCGCGGTGTTGCCCGTCGCGCTCGGAGTGGGGATCGCAGGTTGGCTGCTCCACGAGCCCGAGAAGGTGGCGCCCGAGAGCCCCGTGGTGAAGCCGCAAAGCCCGCTGGACGCGAGCCACACCACCAGTTCCGACTGCGCCGGCTGTCACGCCCGACAGACTGCAGAGTGGCGCCGCTCCGTCATGGCTCACTCGGTGAAGAGCCCGCTGTTTCAGGGCCTGGAGATCTTGATTCAGGAGCAGGTGGGCAAGGACATCGACTGCCCAGGAGGCGCGGGCGCGCTTCGCCGTGCGGATCCGAGGACCGCCTGCCGAGACCGCGAGAGCGGGCTACCGATCACTGGCAGCGGCGGTGAGCATTGGTGCGTGAACTGCCACTCCCCGGGGGACAACCTCGGCACCAGCGTCCCACCCTGGGATGGTCGCAGCTTGACTTCGACGACGCGTCAGCCGCTCAAGGACTTGCTGCCCGCCAGCGCGATGGAAGGCATCAGCTGCGCCTTCTGCCATCAGGTGTCGGGGCCTGCGCGGCCAGGCAATCAAGCGCGCGGGCAGTACGAGGGCAATCCGTTCTGGACCTCGACCAGTGACGGGCGCCGCTTCAGCATGCGCCCTGAGGACTCGCGCGGTCGCTTCGGGATCGCCAACAGCGCGTATTTTCTCGAGCCCGGTATCTTCCTGAGCCGCGGAGCGCGCGCGGCGGGCTTCGAGCCGAGCGCCTTCCCAGGTGCGCCCACGCCCGGCCGCAGCGCGGTGGCGAGCGCGACCGAGGAGCTGCTGGGGGGGGCCCATTTGGCAATCCCCACGGAGACGAAGAGCTACATTCAGAGCAGCGAGTTCTGCGGCGCCTGCCACGACGTGCGCTTGTTCGGTAGCGACGTGCTTGGCAGCCGTATTGGCGAGCACTTCAAGCGCCTGCGCAACGCCTACAGCGAGTGGGTCGCATACGGAGCTGCGGAGCGTGCGAAGGGCAGGGAGCCTGCGAGCTGCCAGGACTGCCACATGTCTACGTTCCCTGGTGTGTGCGCGCCAGGCGACCCGGCTGCTGGGAGCGCGACGTCGGGAGGTACGACGTACACGGCGCTGCTGCGCGGTTGCCCGCCCGGCTCCCATTTCGAGGCTCGCGCGCCCGGAACGTTTCCGGGAGGACATTCCGCGGTCAACAGCGCTCCGACCGAACGCGTGACGCCCCACTACTTCAGCGGCGTGGATGTGCCGCTGGGTGGGGACTTCGAGCAGCACCTGGTCAACGAAGATCACATCGATGGCTTCGGGATCCCTCTCGGGGCGCGAGCGCGCCGCGATCTGCTGCTGGGCAAGACGTTCCGCTTCGAGCTGCGCAGCCCGGCGCGCCGCGGCTCGAGGCTGCTGATCCCCGTGGAGATCGAGAACGTCAGCGGTGGACACCGCGTGCCAGCCGGCTTCAGCCAGGAGCGCGAATTCTGGGTGCACCTCAAGGTCACTGACGGCAGTGGGCGCGTGGTGTACGAAGTGGGGCGCGTGGATCGACCCGACGAGGACCTGCACGACAAGGAGTTCTTGCGCGTCAACGTGCGAGACGACCTGCGCGACGGGCGCGGGCGCCCCCTTGGCCTGTTCGGCGCGGACGTGGCGGATGGGCGCGATCTGCCGCGCTGGTTTCCCGATCCGCGCCTCGGCGGCACGGATTTCCGCGGCAGCGGCCTCATCAACCTGCAGAATGGCTTCTTGCGTTGCGTCGTGTGTATTGGTCG
The DNA here is from genome assembly GCA_030433055.1 of Polyangia bacterium. Lineage (GTDB taxonomy): Bacteria > Myxococcota_A > Polyangia > Polyangiales > Polyangiaceae > JAHBVY01. The sequence goes on along the minus strand of JAUILJ010000699.1, from coordinate 2,257 downwards.
CATCGATGAACGTGGGGAGTGTCAGCCGGGCCCCGGCCAGAGCGCGACTCGCGCGTTGCGCTTCACCGACGGTGACTACGACATCGACAGCGGCGAGTGCCGCTCGAACCTGAGCGGCGAGAACGCGTTGTTCGAGACCTACTTTCCCATCGGGAGCCTCGACGCGAGCCGCGGGGTCGCGAAGGGGCCCGACGCCATCATCGACCGCCGCTCGGCACCTCCCGGGGTGCCCCTGCACTACACCTACGATCTGCCAGCCTCGGGCGCCGGTCCTTTCCACGTGGAAGCTCAGCTGCTGTTCAGGGCCTTTCCGCCGTTCCTGATCAAGGCCTTCGCTGCCTACGAGAAGCAGATGTCCGAGCGGGGGCAGCGGCCTTCGGGGCCCCTGGTCACCGAGGAGGCGCTCGAGCGCCTCGAGGTGGTCGAGCTGGCCAAGGTCGAGGTGGACCTGCCGTGAGTGATCGAGGTGCCTCGGCGACGCCTTGGCCCCGACAAGTCTTCGAGTCACCGGTGCTCCGGGGGCTCGATGGCCGGGGGCGAGAAGCGCTCATGGAAGCCGGGCGGCTGAGAGACTTTGCCTCGGGCGAAGTGATCTATAGCCCCGGAGATCCCGGGGACGCGTTCTTCGTCGTCGCGTGGTTGACGTATGTGGCAGCGGATGTCGGGAATCCCATCAGCCCGTTCGACCCGTGGCCGTTGGCCGGGACACTCGTGAGCTGGCTCACCGAAGTCGCCGCGCCGTACTCGACGGGTCCGGCCGATCAGCTCGGCAACCCAGACGGCGTCGACGGGCTTGCGTTGCACTTCGATATCGGACTGCCAGCGGCGGTGCCGTCGGATGAGGCGCTATACGGACAGTGGCGCGACGATGTGGTGCACGCTATCCCCCAGGCTCACATTCTCCAGATCAGCGGGAAGTTCGTCGGAGACGTGGTCGTCGTCGCTACCGCAACCCTGCCGGACGGCACCACCGTAGGCGGGGCGAAGGGCTTCAATGCATCGAACCTGAGCCCCGGCATGATCGCGCTGGCACTTCAGGAGGCTGTAGCCTTCGCGTCTGAAGGTGCGCTTGCCGGCTCCATCTCCTACACCGCTGGGCCGCCGGGGTTCTGGACCGTGCGGCACGACGCCGACGTCGCAGGAACGACGTTCACGCTTCAGGTGATCCCTCTCGATCCGACCGGTCAGGCGGCGATGACCCTCGTGGCCGAGGGCAACGCCTCGATCCGCGCACATGAGGACGACCCGGGCTATGTGCCGCGTGAGTTGGCGCGAAGAACGCGATATGCCGTGCTGGCGAGCGGGGGCAACGCGGATCGGGCCGCAGGCCGCTTTGTAAGTCGATTCAACGCGCTCACGTTCCGACATGAGCTTGGACACTCGTTGAATCTGCAGCACGTCGGTAATCCCCAGTGGCAGATGTATGATGAGTACGTTGCGAGCGGTCTCACGGCCGCGGTGGAGGACGCAACGGAGCGAAGCGTGGCGCTACAGTGCATGCCGCACTACAACAGCATCATGAATTATGCGTTCGAGAACTTCGCCTTTGCCGCGGGGGAAGGGCTGGCGGCGTTCGATCCGCCCATCGCATTGAACGAGGCCCGGCTACTCGAGGGGCTCACGTTCCCTGGCATGGTGCCGTCCAGGTACGATGTGTCGTGGATCTACGACCTGGCCGTCGGTACCGCGCCGGACTGGGTCGACTGGAACCGGGACGGGGGCCTGACGCCGGGATGGTTGGAGGGGGTTGCGCCAAGATTCGCTGTGGGTACTTCGGAGTGCTGGCCGTTCCATGTCGGTGGCCAGGAGCTTGACGCAGGCACGTCATCTGGCTCGAGCGATCTGGTGGTGTGGAACGGTACGGCGTACGCGGTGTACGCCGAGAGCGCAGGACAGGTGCTGCTGCGATCGGCGGCTGTGGGCGCGACCTCAGACAGCGGTTGCACCGGATACGAGGACGTGTACGACATTCCGCACGCCATCAATCCGAGTTACGCGTACAACGATCCAACGCTTGGTTGTCTGACCTGGTCTGGCGTTGGGAGCCTCGGGGTCAACGGCGTCCGAGAGCTCGCGGTGGGCGCGTGGGACGGCGCGCTGGTCGTGGCATCGGTCACCGACTCCGGCATCCTTCACGTCCGGCGCTACGACACGCCGGGCGCAGGTCCGGCGATCGATGTGCAGATGCTGTCGATGCAGGCCGTGGGACGCCCTGAGATCGGTTTCATACACGCGTCCTCGGCTGCCGCCGCGGGCT
>JAUILJ010000698.1 GCA_030433055.1 Polyangia bacterium | reverse complement strand
CGACGAGATGCCCGACCGCGCTCGAGCCGCCGTGGACCTCCTGTCGAGCGACGTCGCCCGCTTCCGGACACTGGTCGAGGACCTCCTCGAGATCTCCCGCTTCGACGCCGGCGCCGTTCGGCCCAACTTCGATGAGCTGCTGACCGCCGAGTTCGTCGCTCAAGCCGTCGCCGTCAGCTCCCTGCCCGAGACGGAGGTCATCGTCGACGACCGGGCCGCAACGACCGTGATCACCGGCGACCGGCGACGACTCGCGCGCGTCATCGCCAACCTCGATACGCCTTCCGACGACGTCGTCCGCGTGGTTCCGCTGCGAATGCGCTACGCGTTGCCCCTCGACGCCGCCCAAGAATCGGCGCTGCGCGGCTGGCACTGTGAAGACCCGCCGGACGACGTAGAGCGAAGCCGCAACGACGGCATCGAGGCGGTGCAGCACAACCGCAACCCGTTCATCGATCGTCCAGACTTCGTGGATCGGTTACTCGACTTCTAAGCCGCACCACGGCGCTCACCAGCAGCGCTCCCAGCCCCGCCCCCACGCCGTCCGCCAACAAGTCGAACCAGTCCGCCGAACGGTACGGGACGAGAGCTTGCAGCAGCTCCAAGAGACCGCCAACGGCTGTGGTAAGTGTGAATGCGAGCACCGCGCGTTTCCGCACGTGAGCAAAAGCGAACAACGACAGGCCTGCCATCCCGGCGAACACAACGGCGTGAACGAGCTTGTCCTGCGGCACGAACGTTCCCGGTATCGGGAGTGGGCCCATCGGGACGAGACCGAGCAGGAGAACGGCACTCGCATACGCACCCCAGATCCACCAAATCAATCGAACGCGTGGCGAGGCGCTTTGACTCACCCCGACGAGATACCACACTCGTTCGGCGGTCCTGGTCAGAAAACTCCCCCCTATGTTCAGTCGCTCATGGCTGACTGGGTTGAAACACGCGTGTGAGCCTGCGAGCATCCCGCTCTGACGAGGTTCAGCGCTCGACGTTGGCCCCGTACTGGTCATTCGGCTCTCGCCGTCGCCTGCCAAGAGCGACCTACCGTCCCACTAGTCCTTGCCGGACATGGCCTGGGCAGACGCACCGCCTCGGACATTTCCGCGCGGAGACTTTCGCACGGAGACTGCTTGGCAAGGCAGACGGGTCGTCCGGACAAACGCGAGCTCGGGAGCTAGTCCCTCTGGCACCCGACCCCACAACGCTCCCAGGGTCATTGACTGGTTCCGAGGACCCTGACAGATTCCCCCAATGCCAAGTTCAACCGTCGCCCTGAGCATCGACGTCGAGGACTGGCACCAGATGGTGTCACGCGCCTTCGGCGTGGAACAATGGGACCGTCCCAACCGCCATTTCGAACGCCAAATGCGCGAAGTGTTTGACTTCCTAGACGACGTCGGGGGGAGCGCAACGTTCTTCATGCTCGGGCAGACCATCAAGAACTACCCGGAGCTGGCCCAGGAAGCTGCTCGCAAGGGGATCGAGATCGCAACCCACGGCTTCGGCCACGAGCAAGTCTTCACCCTGGACGAGAAGCAGTTTCGGCGCGACGTCGAGACGAGCATCGACTTGCTCGTCAAGCACACTGGAACCCGGCCGGTGGGATATCGAGCGCCACTCTTTTCCATCAATCAAGACACGGTCTGGGCGCTCGAAGTCCTGAGCGAGCTTGGGTTTGAGTACGACTCAAGCCTGTATGACACGCCCAAGGTTCCCCGGCGCATCGCTGGGATCCCGAGGCGAGCGACGCAGCTGGAGCTCCCCTCGGGTCGCACGATCTGGGAGCTGCCACCGTCCACTCTCGACCTTGGTGGGTTCAGACTACCGATGGGCGGGGGATCGTACTGGCGGCTGTTCCCCTCCTGGGTGCTGATCCCCGCCCTACGGCGAATCGCCTCGCGGGATGAATCCAGGGCGCTCTACTTTCACCCATACGAGTTTGATTCCGAGCCACTTGTGAGCCCGATGCCAGCGGAGCTGTCTCCCAGGAACCTACTTCGCGCTGGCTGGGTCACGGCCCGCTATTGGGTAGGTCACACACAACTACTGACCCGGCTGAGGAAGGCCGGACAGCACTTTGGATTCTTGAGGTACCGAGATGCGATGGACGAAGTCAGAAGCACCCTGGGCGCTCGTGCGCGATCACTTTCGCGAGCAGGCGTCATCCTTTGACTCGCTTTACGACGACGAAGCGAGCTTGCTGAACCGGGTCGCGCGTCCGGCTCTGTACGCCAGGAAGCGTATGGTCGAAGACGCGATCAAGTCGCGCAAGAGCCCCCGCGTCCTGGACATCGGCTGTGGGAGCGGGCGTGTCGCGGAGACGATGCTCGAAGCTGGCGCTGGAGAATACGTGGGCGTTGATTTCAGCGAACCGATGGTGGATCTTGCCCGGAAGCGGCTCGAGCGCTTCGAAGACCGTGTGTCGCTCGTGTCGGGAGATTTCCGCACGGCACAGGTACCTGGCGATTTCGATCTCATCATCGCTCTGGGGGTCTTCGACTACCTGGAGGACGCCCACACGTTCACGCGTCGGATCCGTGAGCTCTGCAGGCCAGGCGGCAGTTTCATGGCGAACTTCGGACGCTGGGACTGGCTGAAAGGTCCAATCAGGATCCTGCGCTACGAGGTAATCAACAGCTGCCCCATCTACCACTACACTCAACGAGAACTCGAACTCCTGATGCTGGGTAGCGGCTTCGACAAGGTCGATATGGTCGTCGGGCGCTCAGGTTTCTGGGTCAACGCAACGCGCTAGGCCCTATTCCGCCGCTGCCGTCTCTTCGAGCTCGCGCCGGTTCGTCTCCGGGAGCATCACGAAGATCAGCACCAGCGCCAGGAGCTGAAACACCGCCGTGGAGCCGACCGCAGGCCCCCAGCCCACCTTCTCCGCGGCGGCGCCGACGATGAACGGGCTCAGCACATAGCCCAGGCGACCGAGCAAGTTGTTCGACCACGCGAAGGCATCCCCACGAAATTCCGTAGGGAATAACTCCGTGGTGAACGCGTTCAGCACAGGCAAGACGGCGCTGGCCCCAAAAATGCCGAAAATGAGCGCGACGGTCAGGGGCCAGAAGCCGTGGAGCGTGTAGCACCCGACGATCCCGCCCGCGCCCAGGATGAAGATCACGGCGCCTCCACCGCGGCGCCCCATCACGTCCACCAGCACACCCGCCAGGAACACGAGGGGCATGCTGACGAGCGCCGCCAGTGTGATGGCCTTGCCCACGTCGTCCGCAGTCCAGCCGCGATCGGTGACCACGAACTCCTTCCAGAAGGTCACGCCGTTCTGCGAGCAGATGTAGGTCAGGAACCAGATCGCGCTCATCTGGAGCATGCGCTTCTTGTACGGTGTCTTCCAGATCTGGAACATCGAGCGCTTGCGCTGGTTGGGATCCACCTGCTCGAAGCGCTTCGTCTCCTTCAGGCCCCGCCGCGCGAACGCCAAGATGAGCAGCGGGATGATGCCGACGAAGTACACCGTTCGCCACGAGTGAGCCGTCTTGAGCAACAGCGGCACCACACCTGCGCAAACGATCGCGCCAAAGCTGGTGAACGCCTGCAGCACACCGATCACCATTCCGCGATTTCTTGCTGGAAATTCTTCGGCGGCGATCACCATGCTGGTCGCCCACTCACCAATCAGGAACACGCGAGCGATCATCTGCAAGATCGCGAAGGCATAAATGTTTGGAGAGAACGCCGTCAGGAACGTGAAGATCGTGTAGCCCGTGATGGTGAGGGTCAGTACGCGCTTGCGGCCCCAGCGGTCCGCGCCGCGCACCAGCAAGTACGCGACCACGGTCCCCGCGTTCACCACGCCGACGAGCAGACCCGCTCCGGTGCGGCTCACCCCCATCTCCGTGCGCAGCTCAGGCAGGATCTGCGTCAGCGCCATGAAGTCGTAGCCCTCGAACAGGCACGCGACGCTCAGGAAGATGAAGAGCTTCCAGTGGTAGGCGGTGAAGCGCTGGGGCATGCCCGGCGGCGCGTCGTCGGTTGATACGGGTAGACCCACGCGGTGATTCAGCCTCTCGCAGTGCGGCTCAGATCAAGCCAGCTTCCGGACTCGAGGCGCTAGCGTACAGCTTTTTGGGCATGCGCCCGGCCAAGAACGCCTTGCGCCCAGCGCTCACCGCCTCGCGCATCGCCTCGGCCATCTGGATCGGCTTCTGAGCAAGGGCGATCGCCGTGTTCATCAGCACACCATCGCAGCCGAGTTCCATCGCCACCGCCGCGTCACTCGCAGTGCCCACGCCCGCATCCACGATGACCGGCACCTTGGCGTGCTCGATGATGATGCGCAGGTTGTACGGATTGCGGATGCCGAGGCCGGAGCCGATCGGAGCGGCCAGGGGCATCACCGCGGCGCAGCCGATGTCCTCGAGCTTCCTGCACACGATGGGATCGTCGATGCAGTAAGGAAGCACGGTGAAGCCTTCCTTCACCAGCGTCTTGGCGGCCTCGAGGGTCTGCTCGTTGTCTGGATACAGCGTCTTCGGATCACCGATCACCTCGAGCTTCACGACGTCGGCGATGCCCAACTCTCGAGCCAAGCGCAGCGTGCGCACCGCTTCGTCCGCTGTGTAGCAACCCGCAGTGTTCGGCAGGATCGTCCAACGCTTGGACAGCACCAGCTCCATCAACGAGCCGCTCGAGCGATCCTTGAGGTCCACGCGGCGTAGCGCCACCGTGACCACTTCGGCTCCGGACGCTTCGAGCGCCGCACGCGTCTCATCGACGTCCTTGTACTTGCCCGTGCCCACGAACAAGCGGGAGTCGAAGCTGTGTCCACCAATCTTGAGCGCGTCGGTCATGCCCGCCGCATAGCGAAGGCGCCCGGGCGCAGCAAGCTAGGCTGCAAGCCGGCAGGGCAACGCAGCTGACCAGGGG
>JAUILJ010000697.1 GCA_030433055.1 Polyangia bacterium | reverse complement strand
TGGGACATCACTGCAGAGCGCTCAGCAGAGCGCTTCATCGAGGCGGCTCGCGCGGACATGGAATCGGGCGGCTGAGACGACGGACGAGCGCGATGGACGAGCGCGATGGACGAGCGCGATGGACGAGCGCGATGGACGAGACAGCGTCACCCGAGCTGGTCGTGCTCGGATGTGAGCGCATATCCAGATGGGATCTCTGAGACGTAGCCACGAGTTCCTGTTATCCAGGTGGGATATGAGGACCGCTACGACGAGCACAGTGATACTGGGCCTATTGAGCCTGCTGTGGGCTGGCTGCGCTCAAGACTCCCCTGGCCTCCTGATCATCAAGGAGACCGCTGGCGCGGGCGGCGTGGCCGGCGCGTCTGGCAGCGGCGGTACCGCGGGGAATGGCGGGTCCTCGGTCGCTGGCGCGGGCGGAGACAGCGGAGGCACGGGAGGCACCGGCGGCGCTGGCGCCGCCGGGGGCACAGCGGGCGGCGTCGGAGGAACCGGCAACGCCAGCAGCGGTGGCGTCGCAGGTACTGGAACTGCTGGGGCCGGGAACGCCGGCAGCGCGGGCACGAGCAGCGCGGGGACCGGAGGCACCGGTGGCACCCTCGGCACCGCGCGCTATCTGGACCGCTGTACGGTCGACGGCGACTGTTCCACAGGGAAATGTGTTGACGACGTCAACGGCACCCGCATGTGCACCATCGCGTGCAACACTCACGGCGACTGCGCCAGCGAGCACATCTGTGGCGCCGACAAGCTCTGCCGCCCGGATGACACCGGTGCTCTGTGCAATACCGCGGACGCGAGCACGTGTCGCCTCGGGCTGTGCATCGGCCTGTCCACGGGGCCAGCTCACTGCACGAGGGAGTGTGCCAACGCCAGCCAGTGCCCGGCAGGCTTCGCCTGCCAGCCGATCTCGGGCACGAAGGTGTGTGTGGACATCGAGCGCTCCGCAGCGAGCTGTCCCACCGGCCTGTCGTTCCCGGGCTCCGGTTGCACCGCCTACTGCGATACTGCAGCGGACTGTCCCGGCCGCCTCGGCTACTTCGGGCTGCCCCCGTACACTTGCTCAGTTCCCCAGGGAAGCAGCTCCAAGGTGTGCATCCCCCCGAACGACGTCATCGGCTCCGACCCCATCGGCACCCTGTGCAACGCGGCGGGCACCGTGACCTGCCGCTCCGACGCGTGCAACAGCGCTGCCCTGCCAACGCCGATGTGCACCCAGGCGTGTACCCAAGAGGGCGGTTGTGGCCCCGGCCTCGGGTGCACTCCAGAGGTCGACGGCAGCTCGATCATCCTGCTCTGTGCGCGCGCCGGCAGCAAAGCCCTCGGGGAGGTTTGCGCATCAGGGCGCGAATGCGACTCCGGCTTGTGCGATGCAACCGGCGTATGTACGCGTCTGTGCACCGACGACGCGCTGTGCCCCAGCGACATGACGTGCCAGCAGGTCCCCGGCTTCAGCGTCGCCCTCTGTCGGCCCTGAGCCCGCGAGTCCAGAATGAGTCTGCGTCGTTTCTGAACTGCGCTATAACGCAGAGTAATGGTCACTTTGCTTCGTCGTCGCCCGTGGCTTGGACTCGCGGGCCTCACCGCTGGACTCCTCTACCTGGCTGCGTGTGCCTCTGGCGGCGAGGTGGATGAGGGCGGCATCACGCAGGACAACGGGGGCGACGGAGGCTCCGCCGGAGGCAGCGCTGGAGGCGCCGACAACGGCGGCAACGGCGGCAACAGCACGATCAATGGCGGCAACGGCGGCTCCGGCAACGGCGGCTCCGGCAACGGCGGCTCCGGCGCTGGAGGCAACGGCGGGGACGTGGGCAACGGGGGCAGCGGTGGAGACGCTGGCTCCGGTAATGCGGGCAGTGGGGGCGCGGCCGCCGGAACTGGCGGCGTTGCGGGGGACTCGGGCGCCGGGGGTGCCGGAGGCAGCAGCGGGAGCGGAGGCAGCAGCGGGAGCGGGGGCTCCAGCGGGAGCGGAGGCAGCAGCGGTTCGAGCGGCTCCGGAGGAAGCGGCGGCGCCAGCTGCGACAACAGCATGGCCGCGAACACCTGCCAAACCGCGACGGATCTTGGCGGCCACTGCGCTGACACCAACTGCGGCACGTTCTGCCCGGTGGCAGCAGCCGTGAGCACGGCGATGGCGACCGGCAGCACCTCGGAGTGGTTCGTGCTCGAAGCGCAGGAGTGCTCCAATTGCAGCGCCGACTTGATCGGCGAGGCCAAGCTGACCGTGCCGGCTGGCGTCAACTACGACCTCTTCCTTTGGTCCAGCTGCAACAACCTCGTGGCCTCGTCCACGAACGGCACAGGCACCGACGAGAGCGTGCTCGGCACCGTCGCGAACGAGACGCTGGCCTTCAGCGACACCCAGGATTATTTCCTCGAGGTAAGATACGTCGGCGGTAGCTCGTGTGCTGACTGGTCGCTGAGTATCACTGGGTCGAATTGTAACTAGCTGCCCCTCAGTCCGCCAACTCCCGATCCAGCGCATCGTCCCACTCGTCGCGGGGAGCATCTGGTGGCGGTGGCTTCCGCTCGGCCTTGGCGCGTTTCTGCCAGCTGTAGAGCATGAAGCCCAGCCCGAACAGGGCAGCCCCACCGATGATCGAGAGGATGAGCGCGAAGCCCTTGAGTGGGTTGCCTTCCGGAACCGCGCGGATCTTCTCACCGTAGCGATCCACGAGATCGGCTTCGATGGCGTCGGGAGTCTCGCCAGCCTTGAGGCGGCGCTTGATCTCACGCTTGAGGTCCGTCGCGATTGGCGAATCGTGGACGTCGAGCGTCTGCTTGCTGGTGTCCCAGCAGCACGGCGACAAGAGCCGCTGCTCGAGGCGTTTCGCGCCGGGTACGTATTCGGAGTCGTCGAAGACGCTGGGAGCGGGCATCGCCTGACTGGCAGGCTCCGCAGAGGCAGTGCTCACGCAAGCCAGCGTGGCCCACAACAGCAAGAGCGACAGCAATCTCCTCGACATCGGAAGGAGACTGCCATGCCCCTCGGGCCTTGGCACCCTTTTGTTCGGTCCTCTGAGGAGCGGCCACGAGAGCGTGATTCCGCTCCAATCAGCGACTACTGAACGATCACTTCGAAGCGATTGGCTCCGAACTGGGCAACCACCTCGTACAGCGGCGGGGCAAAGTCGTAGGCGTTGGGGGTGTAGCCCGCTTGATCTTGGTCGGTCCAGCGGAAGGCGTGGTCCAGATTGGCCCGGAAGTCCAGACGGCCTACCTGGCCTTCGCGGATAGTCAGATCCACCGGGAAATAAACGACCCAGGAGCCGTCCTCCACGACCGCAGTGGCCTCGGCGGTGTGGCTCTCGTCTGGGATGGGGAGCGCGCCGGTGAACTCTTCCTCGCCCCCGGCGCCGCTGTACTGATGGACGAAGTCACCGGAGTCGTAGCTCTCCCCATTCAGCGAGACGCCGTCCGAGGTGATCTGCAGGATGCTCAGCACGCCTTGCAGCGCCTGGTTGTCTTGGTGGAGCACGGCGTCGATGTCGAAGCTCGACCAGTCCTGCACCAAGCGGGCCTTGACGTAGTGTCCCGGGCGAACCTGCTCCGGGGTGAGCTGCCCGAGCACGGTGCTGGCGCCCGCGTCGTAGCTGATCTGAACCGCGGTCTGGGAGTCGAACAACGTGAAGCGATCCCCTTGGTCATCTTCCAGCTCGAGCGCTCGTACTCCCGCGCGGATACGCTTCGGGGTCTGAGATGCCAACTGGTCCTGATGGGGAAACGCTTCGTCGGTAGCGCTGACCACGATCTCCAGCTCGGTCTGGCTCACGCTTCCCCCCGAGCCTCCGCTTCCTCCAGCGCCGCCGCTGCCATCACCGAACGTGCTGCCGTCGGAGCTACCGCACCCCGCTGCACCCAGACCCAAACCCAACAACCCAACGAGCCAAAGTCGATTCATGTCGCTTCCCCGAAGCACGAGTCGTGCCGCAGCCCGCAGCCTACGTCGAAACAGTGAACCTTTGTGCGATCCCCTGGATCCAACGTGGAAAAAGCGCGCCGCGATGGATCCTCGGGCACGCCCTGCGCTGGGGCGTCACGCCGCCAGCGTGAAGGACACATCACGCGTGGAATCGCCGCAGGGGTGTCGGTCCGGGTCAGGCTAGCTGATCTGGCGCAGGGCTTCGGCGACGTCCACGAGCTTCTCGCGCACCTTGCCGGCCTGCTGACCTCGAGCCTGCTCGTGCTGGTCCAGGCGCTGCCAGTCGCCCCAGCTCACCACGCGCACCCCGCGCTGCTTGAGCAGTGCGTCGATCCCCTCCGCGCTGTGCATCGCGTCCGCCGCGCCCTCCGCCAGGCAGCGCTCACCCTTGCGGGCGTTCAGCACGTCTCCGATCATGGTGTGCACTGTGGCGACGGAGTCAGCGCGGTTGGTGCCGATGACTCCTGTGGCGCCACGTTTAATCCATCCGGAAACATAGACTCCACACAGCGGCTCCCCATCCAGCACCACGCGGCCCTCGTCGTTGGGGATCACGTTGTTGCGCTCGTCGAAGGGCAGCCCCTCGAGAGGCGTGCCCACGTAGCCGATGGAGCGCAGCACGAGATTCGTCTCGATGGTCTCGAGCTCGCCCGTCCCTCGCGCCTTGAAATCGTCTCCGGCGGGCACCAAGGTGTTCTTCTCCACGACGCAACGCTCCACCCTCCCGTCACCTTCGAGGGCCTTTGGAGAGCGCAGGAATTCAAACCGCATCGCGCCCGCGCGGCCGGGCGCTCCGACTTCGCCCCTGGCGATCGCCTGAAGGTGCGCCTCTTCCGCTCGCCCAAGGGGTCGCTGGAGGAGCCCAAGCCGATCTCCGAGCTCACGGCCGAGGAGAAGAAGGAGCTCTTCCCCCTCTTCCCCCAGGACCCCGACGATCCGCTCGAGGCCTCGATCTTCCTCAGCAGCCCGGGCTTTC
>JAUILJ010000696.1 GCA_030433055.1 Polyangia bacterium | reverse complement strand
GGAATGAGCGGCCTGGAAACCTGGGATCATTTCGTCGAGAGCAGCGTGCCGGGCTGCAACGTGGAAGCTCTACTCGGCTTCCAGCACCAGGAAGGAGCGCGCCGGCAGGCTCACGCTTCCGCCCTGCTTGCTTCCACCGGCGATCAGGTCGGTGTAACTGCCGGCAGGAATATCCACCGACTGCGCGCCATCCGCGCGGTTGATGGCCACGATGATGTCCTTCTGGTCGCAGCCCGTGCGCCGATAGACCCACGTGTCTTTGCTCTTGGAAACGTTCGTACGCGCTCCCCGCGTGAGCACCGGATGCGAACCGCGCAGCTGAGCCAGCGCGGTCACTTGGTCCCTCAACGCGAGCTGATGCGAGTTCAGTCCGCTCCAGGGCATCATGCGCCGGTTGTCTGGGTCGCCCCCGCCAGCGAGGCCCACCTCGTCCCCGTAGTAGATCAGCGGGATCCCTGGGTTCGTCAGCATGATCGCGAAAGCGACGCCCAGGCGCTCGTAGGGCGCGGCGTCGGTCGGCTGCATGAAGCTCTGCGCCGCCCAGCCGTTGCCCGGGCTCGAGCCTTCGCGACAGTTGCCGATCTGACGACTTGCGAAGTGGATGGCCCGCGGGATGTCATGGTTTCCGATCCAGGTCGTCATGATGGCGTTCGCGCCATAGAAGCCATCGTTGCCCGCCATCCAGTCGGCAAAGCCGTCGAGCGATCCTTCGCTGGTGAACACCGCCTCGCACAGCCGGGCCTTGAATGGAAAGTCAAACTGACCATCCAGCATGGTGTCGGGGTTGACGTACTTCTTGAGCAGATCACGGTCGTCGTAGGCGAACGTCTCTCCGACGAGATAGAAGCGGTCACCGGCTGGGCTCTGAATGTCGGTGTTCAAGCGCGCACGCAGATCCGTCAGCCAGCTCAGTGGGACGTGCTTGATCGCATCCAGGCGATAGCCATCGATTCCGTATTCCTGAGCCCACCAGGCCGCGTCGTTCACCGACCAAGCCCGGGCAGCCGCGTTGTCGAAGTCGAATGGCGGGAGGTAGCCCGTGAAAGCGCAGCGTGTTCCCCAGTAGGGGTCATCCCAGAGGTTCTCGGGGCCGCACAGCGCGAAGTTCCCATCGCTCTTTCGCGCGAACCAGTCGTTGTGCGCTTGATACAGCCCCGAGTCGATGTCGACGTGGTTCATCACGTAGTCGAACAGCACCTTCATGCCCTGACCGTTGGCACCGGTGGTGGTGTGGGCCGAGTCGACGAACGTCTTCAGATCCTGGCTGGTCCCGATGCGTGATTCCACCTCGGGCGCCGGGGTCGGCGCGCTGGGGTTCGAATAGTCGACGTTGTCTGGCGATGGCCAGTAGCCGTGGTACGCGGAGTAGTTGTGGGTGTCCGAGCCAGGGTCAATTGCTTGCCCTGCGGAATCACGGTTCTCGTACGGAGCAGAGAGCCAGACGGCGGTGGCTCCAAGATCCGAGAGGTAGCCCAGCTTGCTCGTGACGCCCTTGATGTCGCCTCCGGCGTACTGTCCGCTGGGGCCGGTCGTGGCGTCGCCGCCGCTCGCGCCGCTCACCGGCTGTGCCTGACCGTCCGAGTCGTTGAAGCGATCAACCATCACGAAGTACATGACCGCGTCACGCCAGTCGAAGGCGGACGTGTCTCCGCACTCCGTGGTGCACAAGCTGATCTGCGCATTGGTGCCACCGAAGCCGTCGTCCACCTGGTCGGTGTTGTTTGGGTCCGTCAGCCAGGTCCCGTCGACGATGAACTTGTACTGGTGCGTCCCAGGTGGCTCGACCAGCATGGTCAAGCTGAAGGTCCCCGAGCCATCGTTCATCAACGGGATGGCGCCCTCCGCTTCCGTCGCGGCCCAGTTGGTGAAGGAGCCAGTGACCAGCACCTCGGTGGCGTTCGGATCCGTATAGGAGAAGGTGTGCTCATTGCAGGGCGGGGGGGGAGGTCCAGCGTCTTCCCCTGCGGAACCGCCAGAGCCGCCGCTAGCTCCCACACCACCGTCCGCGCAGTTGACGTTGCCACTGGCGCCGCTGCCGCTGGCCGCGCTCCCGCTGACTCCACTACCCAGTGAGCCATTGCACTCCGGGTACTCCGGCTTGGCCCCGCCGTCGCGATCGGGGTAGCTCCCGCCAACTCCGACGTCGTCTTCAGGCGACTCCTCACTGAGCGCGCACCCAGAGAGGCCGGCTCCAAGCAGCAGCGCCCCCAGCAGCTTCACGAATCTCAACGTCTGATGCATGACGGACTCCTTGGTCAGCACCGGCGGGTGTGCCCCCCGCGCCGCGTGTCGCTCTGGATGACTCCCGAATTACAGGACGGCGTCTAGTAACTCGCCAGAGAGTTACTATCAGGTTTCTGGAATGTACGCAACGCCACGGCCGAGAGGTGACCTCGGGGCAAGCGGGTTTCGAAGCGTGCGTCTTGATTGGGTCGGTCCATCGGCCGCAGGGGCGCAGTGGAAAGGATCTTAGAATCAAGAACTTGCGCTGATTGCGCAGCGCAGGGCGTGTCACACTGTTCTGCGTTGCGAGGCTTCAGAGCGTGTTGGATCGCAGCGAGCGCCATTGCGCTGGGCTGCAGCTTGTTTCCCGATACACCCCCGGAAGCCCAGATCGGCGCGGGCGGAACCGGTGCGACGGCTGGTCTGGGCGGCAGCTCGGGCAGCGCCGCACAAGGCGGCAGCTCTGGAGGCGGCGCCCAAGGGGGCGCGGGCAACAGCGCTGGCCTGGGCGGCTTGGGCGGAACGCCTCAAGGGGGCTCCAGCGGGAGCGCCGGGAGCGCAGGTCAGGGAGGCCCCGGCGGCAGCACAGCCAGCGGCGGTTCCGCAGGGATATCCGGGTGCAACACCGGGGTGACTCCTCCGGGAGGTAGCTGCCCCGCGGTGTGCTCGAGCTGCGCGAACGGAGTGTGCACCATCAATTGCGGCAGCAACTGCGCCAACAACAGCTTCGTTTGCCCGGCGGGGTTCGCCTGCGTCGTGAACTGCAGCGGAAACAAAGTCTGCGAAAACTCGCAGCTGAACTGCAACGAAGACTATGACTGCCAGGTGGTCTGCGATGGCAACCAGGCCTGCAGCAACACCACGCTGAGCTGTGCTGGTGGCCGCTGCGCGCTGGACTGCAACAGCGGCAACAAGGTGTGCGATGGGGCCAAGCTCGAGTGCGGTGCGCGCGCCTGTCGAGCTCAGTGCAGCAGCTCATCGCAGCCCAGCGTCAGCTGCGGCAACTCATGCAACTGCATCGAGTGCTGAAGCTCAGAACGCGCCGCTCAGCCCGATCACGCCCCCCTCGGGGCTGATCCCTCCGGAAACGCGCGTGCTTGCCCTGGCGGCGCGATCTCCCCCTCCCCCCCACTCCACCAGAAAGCCCGCGAGCACACCGGTGGCGATGCCCGCCACAGCGGTGCCCGCCAGGAGCCAGTTCGTGCGCGCCTCGAGGGCATGGCCATCGTCGACCCTCTGGTTGATCTGCGACTGGGTGAGGGTCGGGAGGTCCTCCTGGTACGCGTCGTGGGCGCTCTGAGTGTCCAGCGCGCTCCAGGTCGCAAAGCCCCCCACGATCAGCGTGACCCCGAGCCCCGCGTAGAACCAAACCGGCGAGAGCGGCTTGCTGCCCTCGACGGGCTTGTTCGCGATCGGCCCGCTCGTTTCGGAGGTGTCACCAGGCATGACCAGGACTAGCTCGCGCGCTTGATCGAGGCTCACCCGAAGCGTTTCCCCGGGGGAAAGCTCGATCTGACGTTGCAGTACGACGCCGCCGCGAGTCAGCTTGATCTGATGCTTACCGGGGTCGAGCTGCGTCCCCTTCTCCCCAAGATCCGCCGCTTGACCGTCGATCTCGAGGCTGACCCCTTCTCCAGCGTCGAGCTGCAACCACGCAGTTCGCGACTCGGCCTGGAGGCGTTCGTCGCGCGCGGCCTTGCGCATGTCGGCGCTGGCTGAAGGGTCCGCTTCGACCTCCTTCAGATGCGCGATCCCCGCCAGGAGCTGCCCGGCCCGTACCTCAGCCAGTCCCAAGTTGAGCAAGATCGACGGGTGACGCTTGACCGATAGTGCCGCGAGGAAATGATCGATGGCCTGCTTGTATTCGCCCGCTTGGTACGCTTCCACCCCCTTCTGGAAGCGCTCCTTCCCGCACGCCGCGGTGGAACACGGGTCGGCTGAGCCCTGAGCGAAAGCCGGCGAACTCAGAGCCGTCACGGCGGTGAGGCAGCCCAGCGCTACTCGACGGCGCATGATTCGGGCCAACTTGGTCAGGGTTTCTCCGCGCTCAACTCGCATGGCTCTCACCACAGCGTACAATGCCTCGGGGCTTCGCAGCCCGCCGATCGCCAGACGTTTTCTTGGCTCTGTGCCGGCTCAGAACGGATTGTCGGTCACCAGAGGGTCCCGGGGCGGTGCGCTCTTGGATGTCGCGGCGGGCTTGGGGTTCTTCGGCGTCGCGGACGCGCCCTTCCCGGCCTTGCTCGGCTCCGACTCGGCATCGGCTGAGGCGCTCGGCCCGCTGAGCTTCGGTCCGGGCTCAGGCGCGACGTCCGTCGGCGGAAGGGGTACCAGGGGCACCACGAGAAACACGTCACGATCGGGGATCACGTCGAGCTCCGCGTCTCGAAACCCGGCGGCCCGGACCTCTACCTTCACCTTGTCGTCGCCAACGGGCAATCGCACTCGCGGCGGGCGCGCCTCGATCAGCTTGCCGTCCACCCTGATCTCAGCGGCGACTGGCGGCTGGACCGAGAGATCCAGCGTCACTTCAGTGGGCGTCGGGACGGAGGCTGCCGGAGCCTCGCTCGACTGAGACCAGAGCCCGCCTCCCACCGCCGCACCCACGACGAGCAATCCAAGCAACGCCACCCACAACTTGCGCCGGGGCTCCGCGGGGTACACGAAACCCGTCGCC
>JAUILJ010000695.1 GCA_030433055.1 Polyangia bacterium | reverse complement strand
GCTGGATGAACACTCGTTCGTTCTGGATCGAGCGGCTGAAGAAGCGCGTCGCCTCGTGAAGTAGCGCTTCGTCGTCGTTCGTGAAGGGCTGCTTCTCTGGGCGGTCCACCACGAGCATGCCCCGGGGCTGACCGCGCTCGAGCACAGGCACGGCGCACGCCGCGCCCACACTGGGCACCAGCGCGTAGTAGGGCAGGTGCCGCCCGGCCTTGCTGCCGTTCAGGCTCACGGGACCGCCGCGGCTGAACGCGGCTGCGAACAAGCCCTCTTTGGCGGAGAAGGGACCAGGGTCGATGTTCTGCGCCGAGGTCGAAATCTCGTGGATGCGCATGCGCTCACCGGCTGCATCGAGCCAGAGCAACACCGCCGTGCGGGCTCTGAGTGAACCTCGGAGCAGGTCGAGCGCCAGGCTCAGCGCTTGGTGGATCTCTTCCACGCCGGAGCGCACCAAGCGCTCCTCGTCGGTCTCCAAGGACCCTGGGCGCACCGAGGTTCGCTCGCTGCGTGCCCCACCGCTGCTCGGGGGCCCCAAGAGCCGATAGGTCCGCGCCGCTTCCCGCAGCTTGTCGAGCTCCGAGTCGATGTGGGCGCGTGAGAGACGCCGCACTCGGGTTATCTCCGCACGGAAAACAAACGCGTTCACGGAGGCAAACGCCACCAGGAGCGCAGCGTGCCCCCATTGATTCCAGATCGCGTCGGGCCCCTTGCTGAAGCCGACGATCGAGGCTTCCAGGCCCAAGGCGAAGAGCACGATGACGACGGTAGCTCCGGGGCGCGCGAAGGCCGCTGCCAGCATCATCAGGACATACACCGCAGGGTAGGTCGGGCCGTCCAGGGCGCCCTGGCTCTGCAGCACGATGCCGAACGCCAGCACCACCAGGTGGGTGAACAGCTCGATGTCCAGGCGCAGGGCGTCTTCCGGTGTGAGACGCTCCAGGCGCCGCACCAGGCGCACGAGCAGCGACACCACCAAGCCGATGCCAGCCAGCGCGAGCCACCACCAACCCAGCGGGTGATGCTCCGTGACGCGCACCTGGCTCCACACCAGGAGCGCGCCCAGCGCGATGCTGATCACCAAGCCCGCGGAGCGCGCGATCGCCTGTTGAACTGCGAGAGCGCCGCGTACCAAGGGATCCATCGTTCGTTGGCCGCTATCAGAAGCCAGCGCGACGGGCCCAGTTTGTTGTCGGCGGCGCGCCTAGCCGAGGGCCTTCTCGAGCGCCTGCTTCAGCTCCGGAGCCGCTGGCTCCACGGTGGGCGCGAAGCGCGCGAGCACCTGACCATCGCGGCCCACCAGAAACTTCGCAAAGTTCCACTTGATGTCACCTGGGCCGTCGGGCTGGGTGTCCTGGGAGGTCAGCCAGCCGTACAGCGCGTCACGCCCTGGGCCGTTGACGTCGACCTTGGAGAACATCGGGAAACTCACCGAGTAGTTGGTGGTGCAGAACTCCTGGATCTCCGCTTCGCTGCCCGGCTCCTGAGCACCGAACTGATTGCACGGGAACCCAAGTACCTCGAGGCCCCGATCCGAGTACTCCTCGTACAGCTTCTGCAGCCCCGTGTAGTGAGGCGTCAGCCCGCACTTCGACGCGACGTTGACGATCAACAGCACCTTGCCGTCGTACTCGCCAAGGCTCTGGTTCTCTCCGGTGATCCGCTTGAGGCTGAAATCGTAGACGCTCGACATGTCCCGTTCGGTAACGTGAGCGCCCAGCGGCCGCAACCGCCGACTTCAGCCTCCAGCTCGGGCGTCGGTTGACGCGACCAAACGCTACAGCCCCAGCTTGAGCCGGGTCATCACGCCACCACGTTCAGGTGGTGACCGGCGCTGCCTTGAGGCGCTCGCGGCGTGGAAGCGTCGATCAGGGCCACCGCCTGCTCGCCCATTTCCTTCGTGGTTGCTTGAGCCTCAGCCAGCACTTTGACGGCCATCTGCTGGGGAACCA
Source organism: Polyangia bacterium (assembly GCA_030433055.1). Lineage (GTDB taxonomy): Bacteria > Myxococcota_A > Polyangia > Polyangiales > Polyangiaceae > JAHBVY01. Next base: position 2,957 of record JAUILJ010000695.1, on the reverse strand, counting down.
TGGCAGCGCTCAGCTGCCCAGATACTGCGTTCATGTGCCAGACGAACGGGTGCGCTCCAGAAAGCTGTAACCCGCGCCGGTCGGAAGCGAGCAGGCTGCGTCATCGAGCCTCATTCCGCCGGGCAAATCGCGCGCTATCTCCCTCTGGCGAAGCCGCAATCGTCCTTGCTCGCTTTTGTAGGTTTGGGGGTGAGGCGGCACCGCACAGGTGGTGGGAGATGAGCGAGTCACTGTCAGGTCGCACACCGAGGGACGCCAAGCACGTCCTGGTCGCCGGTATCACGTCGCGCCTCGGGCGCAGCGTGGCCCTGGAGCTGCTACGGCGCGGCCACCGAGTGCGCGGTCTGAGCCGGAAATCGCCGACGGACTTACCGAGCAGCGTCGAGCTCGTGAGCGCCGATTGTTTACGCGCGGAACCAACCGAGGCCTGCGACGGCGTGACCCACGTGTTCTCCTGCGTCGGCGCCAGCGTGCAACCCGACCTGCGCCTCGGCCGGGCTTCGTTTCCCCGCTTCGATCTACCGGCGAACTTGAGCTTGTTGCGCGCTGCGGAGGCAGCCGGAGCGCAGCACTTCACCTACGTGAGCGTGGCAGGCGCCGAGCACACTCGACACCTGGCTTACGTCGACGCCCATGAGCGCGTCGCCGAGGCCGTGCAACGCTCCACGCTCGCGTCGTGCATCGTGCGCCCCACAGGCTTCTTCTCGGCCCTCGAGGCGATGCTCCCGATGGCCAAGCGCGGCGTCGTCCCGTTGATGGGTAACGGTGAAGCCGTCACCAATCCCATCGCCGATGAAGATCTGGCCATCGTGTGCGCCGACGGCATCGAAGGTGGCTTCAGCGAGCGCGAAGTCGGTGGCCCAGAGACCCTGAGCCGCCGCCGCATCGCCGAGCTGGCGTTCGAGGCCTGGGACAAGGCGCCACGCACCCCCGCGCTGCCCGTGTTCTTCACCAAGCTCTCCGGCTACCTGCTGCGCCCCGTCAACCCCCGCGTGGCCGATCTGATGCACTTCTACGCGCACGTGATGACCCACGACTGCGTCGCCCAGAGCGCCGGGCAGCGGAGCCTCGCGAATCACTTCCGCGCGAAAGCACAAGCCACCACCAAAGCGCTCCCCGCCGCCAGCCAGAGCTAGCTCACCCCCAAACCCGGCAGACGACGCTGAGCGCCAAAGACGACTGCTTCGGGCACAAAATAGCGACGACGCGCAAGACTCGAGGTCCAGCGCGTCGCCCATCCCTGTTTCGCCTGGCTGCTAGGCAGCCGAATGTCAGATCAGAACCAGCCGACGAGGCCGCCGTTCAGGCCGAAGTTGCGGTACACGAGGTCGCTTTCCGCATCGCCAGTCTTCTGGGTGCCACTGAGACCGAAGTCGATGGTCGGCCCGATCGTGAAACCAAACCCAGCGATGGGCGAGATCACCAGCGCACCCTCCGCACCGAGACCGAGGCCACTGGTCGTGGTGTCATCGGGGGTCCCTTCCGTGGTTTGGGAGTAGTAGGTGATCCCACCACGCACCCAGAAGTCGATGCCGTCAGACACCGGGATCACGTACCCAACTCGGGGCGCGATCAAGAACCCATTGACCCCATTGAGGTCCTGTTCCGTCGTGCCGCCGGTTCCGTCCGGAACGTCCTGCTTCCCAGTCTGGCTGAGATAGCCAATGGACCCGCCGATCGACACGCCGTCCGCCACCATGTAGTCGAGCGCAAGGCGCGGAATGGTGTACGGGGTGGGAGAGCCGGAATTCATGACCAAACCGACCGAGGTGCCGTGCGCGCTTAGGTCCGTATCGCTGCCATCAGGAGTGAACGTGCCCGACCAAAAGTTCAGGCCGAAGACGCGCTCGGCGCCGAGGGTCAACTGCCCGGGCTCACCCAGCTCGTCCGCCGCGGCGGCGTTGAAAGAAACCAGCCCGGCGAGGGCGAACACACTCAAGAACAAGGCTTTCCGCATTTGAGGACTCCTTTAGGGCGCGGCTTCCGTGCCGCGCTGTTTCAAGACCAAGGTCGAGACGGTTGGACGCGCCTCCCACACGGCTCGTCCAAAGAACGACCCGTGTACACCCCAAACCCCAGCCATTGGGGCTGCGAAGTACCGCGATTTGAGGAAATGGTCCACCAAACGACGAACCCGTTGGCGTGGAAACAGCGCGTCATGTTCCTCAAGAAACCCGTGGCGGCTCCGGGGCTGTCTCGGGAAGCGACAAAGTGCCTGAGAGCCCCCGGTTCATTCTCACTGGAAATCCGGACCACAGACCCAAGCATTCCCGAGCCCCTCGTGTCAGGCTTAGCGTCAGGCTGCATCACGGCATCCGGGGGGAGCGCCATCCGGCGCGCGAAGAGGAACGAACATGAAGCGACTCACCAAGCTAGCGACGATTGCACTCACCTTGAGCCTCCTGGGTTTGGGGGTGAGTAGCGCCGAAGCGAAGCCCAAGGCGAAGAGCGCCAGCGGTTCGAGCCGCGCGGAAACACTGCGCGCGCCGAAGCCCAAGAGCAGCATCGACACGCCGAAGCAGAAGACCGCCAAGGGTAAGCCGCTCCGTCGCTCTCAGCGTCACAGCAAAGCGCAGTCGAAGAACCGCGTGCAGCAGCTGGACCGCGTGCTCCGCCTTGTCACGGCCTGCGAGCACGTCCGAAGTGCCGACAACATCCACGGCCGCGCGTTCGAGCTCGGCTACTTCGTGGGGAGAGCGAACACACCCAACTCGCTGGTGCGACCGAACGATGACCGTTGGGGCGACATCGCAGCGATGGCGCAATGGGCCGATGAGGAACGCCGCCGCAACGTCGTGATCACGACCTGCCCGTACTGCCGCTCAAACGATGTCGAACTCGCCGCCGACCCGACTCGCGTACGCCTTGACCACGCCTGTCAGGCCTGCGGATCGCGAATCCCCGTCGTGATCTCCGACGACGAGGTCTTCCGCACCCTGCCAGCCGTCGTCGTCGCA
>JAUILJ010000694.1 GCA_030433055.1 Polyangia bacterium | reverse complement strand
TGTGGCGGCCGACAGCAATCTGGACAAGCTGTCCCAGTTCAAGACGACGGGCACGCCGCTGGAGATGGAGCCCGTGCCCCAGGGCGGGCATGTCCCACTTGCAGGTGTGCGACGTGGTCGGGATCCACTCGACCGCCTCGCGGGCGCTCCATCTGGCCCATCTAGAGCGCTATCCGGTGATGCTCATCGGTCAGCCTCTGTACCTCGCGGATCTGCTATTTCGGCATCTGGCGACGACCCCGATGCTCCCTCCGACCCTGCTCTTGGTCACCGGAGGTTACGTGATGCCGCGCTCGCTGGAGCAGGCGTTGCGCCAGCTCATCGCACCCCACGGCTGCACGCTCAACCTGATCAATGGCTACGGCGTGGCCGAAGTGGACGCAGGCTGCCTGTGGGCCATCCAGCGGACACCAGAGGGTCACCTGATCTACGAGCCCCGCAGCGCGGACGTCGAGGTCGTGCTGGAAGGCAACGACCTGCAGCTTTCCTTGCGCAGCCCGCAGGGCGGATACGTGGTCGAGCGCTTCCCAACCGGGGACTCTGGAATGCTGGTTCAGACGGCGAACGGCTCCCCTGGCTACGTGATCTGGAACAACGAGCGCCTTCACCCCAACGTGCTCAAGATCCTCGAGTCCTGGAGCTACGAGGACTGGGAGCGGCGCACGGGGTACCTCTACTATGGTCGTGAAATCCGCTTCCAGCTGCGCAAGGGGTGCGAGCCCAAGGTCGGCCTGGAAGCAGAGTTCCACGACTACGAGAAGAAATACGGCCACTACTGGCTGTTCAAGCCCGTGTGGGGGCGCGCCCAAGACAGCGGCCGCGAGCATCCGCTGCGTCGCACGATCATGTAGCGACCTGCCTCCCCGGAGATCCTCTTTCCGCGAGGTTTCACGACTCGTCCAGCAAGCCGAGCCGGGGTTTGGGGGTGAGGCGCGCCGAAACCGCGCCCGGGCTGCAGCCGCGCACAGTCATGCAGCCCGCGCACTGTCATGCAGCCCGCGCACTGTCATGCAGCCCGCGCACTGTCATGCAGCCCGCGCACTGTCATGCAGCCGCGCGCAGTCTCGCAACTGCGGTGTGGGTGAGTGTGGTTTCCGGCAGGCAACGGCTCTCGAGTTGCTGTCCATCCAATCAGCGCCCCCGCGACACCCCAGCTGCTAGTTCAAAAAGCTCCTAGTTCAAAAAACTCCTAGTTCAAAAGCGGCAGCGCTGGACAGCTACGAACCTGCAGCGCTCAACAGCTACAAACCCGTGCCGAGTAACCCGGCAGCGCGAGCGCTGGCCCCCATCACCGGGGTCCCACACCTACAAAAGTCCGGCGTCGCCGGACTCTTCCTTGCGGGTACCTGTACCGGAACCCTAAGATTGGAAGGCTGTGGCGAAGGAAACCAGTCAATGAGCGCGGTCGCTGAGAACATCGAAACAGAGGTCAAGCCCGGCGATGTGCTCGCTGGGAAATATCGGGTCGAAAAAGTCCTCGGCGCTGGTGGGATGGGCGTGGTGGTGCAGGCGACCCACGTCGTTCTGAACGACCGCGTCGCGCTGAAGTTTCTACTCCCCGCGGTCGCCCAGCACGAGAACACTGCCGCCCGTTTCCTCCGGGAAGCACAAGCTGCGGTGCGCATCAAGAGCCCTCACGTCGCCCGCGTCATCGACGTCGGCACCATGGACTCTGGCTCCCCTTACATGGTCATGGAGTACCTCGAGGGGAAGGACCTGTGCGCCATCGTGGAGGCTGAGGGGCCCCTGGATATCGGCCTTGCAACGCTCTACACCCTGCAGGTGTGCGAAGCGCTCGCGGCGGCTCACTCCGCAGGCGTCGTTCACCGCGACATCAAGCCGGCGAACATCTTCCTCACCCGCGGCGGTGATGGTTCCCCCATCGCCAAGGTGCTGGACTTTGGGATCTCCAAGGTCACGAGTGACATGGGCGTCTCCAGCCTCACGCAGACTCAAGTCTCGATGGGGTCGCCGCTGTACATGTCCCCGGAGCAGATGCGCTCAGCGCGTGACGTGGACGCCCGCGCGGACATCTGGTCACTGGGCATCGTGCTGTACGAGATGCTGACCGGCACCCTGCCCTTCGTGGCTGACTCCATGCCTCAGCTGTGCGCGCTGGTGCTCGAGAACACCGCGCCGCCGATGCGTATCGTGCGCCCCGACCTCCCGGAGCAGCTCGAGCCGATCGTGGCGCGCTGTCTGGAGAAGGATCCTGCCAAGCGCTATCAGTCGGTGGGCGAGCTCGCGATGGACCTCGGGCCCTTCGCGGGTGACATCGGAGTCTCCTCCGCTGCACGCGTCGTGCGCATCCTCGAGGGCGGCGGCAGGCCGCGCACCGTGAGCCACATGGAGCCACCGCGGCCCTCAATGATGTCTCTCGACGGGCGGCCAAGCGACGCCCACGCGACCTCCACGGCGTTCGGAGCGACCGGGGTTCAGGACAAGCCAAAGGAACGCCGGGCGCCGCTCTACATCGCGATAGCCGCGGTGACCGTCGGGCTCATCGCCACCGTATGGGGCTTCACCCGTGGGGGAGACAACCCCACTCCGGCTCCCGCGGCTCAGCCGCCGACACCGGCGGCAGAGGCGCCCAAGCCCGCGGCAACCGAAGAAGCCAAAGCAGAAGCCGACAAGCCGGAGCCCGCAGACTCACCGGCTCCATCGGCAAGCGCCGCCGAGGCAGCATCAGCGGCGCCTGCGGCATCGGCTGAAGCCGCAGCTGCAGCGAAGGAACCAAGCGACGCCGAGAAGCGCGCCTGGGCGAATCGCCGAGTCCCCGCGAAGCAACCTGCGAAGCCAGCAGCCAAGCCGACGGGTTCGAAGACCGACGTCTTCGACGAACGGCTCTGACTTCGAGCGGCTCTGACTTTCGAGCGGCTCTGACTTTCGAGCGGCTCTGACTTCGAGCGGCTCTGACTTTCGAGCGGCTCTGACTTTCGAGTGGCTCCGAGCGGCGCGGAGTTGCGAACCACGGCGGGCGAGCGAAGAGCTGCGCCTAGCGCTGCTCTTCGTCGAGCTCGCGCATCACGTTGAGCAAGACGCCGCCGATGGTTCCCCGAGAGTTGGGAGCGAGTGGGTCGCTGGAAGGCGCGAACCAGAAGCGACCTCGAGTCCAACCCAGCACTTCACGCACGACGCGCTTGAGCTCGAGTGGCCGCCCATCGAGCGTGCTCTCCACGAACGTGCCTTCGGCCATCATGAAGGCTGCCCGCACTTCAGGATCCCCACCGGTGGTGATCGTCAGCCGACCACTGCGGCGCTCCATCTCGATCACCATCAGCACCGTCGCCACACTCAACTGCTCGATATCACCCCGCAGCGCCAGGGGGCCGAGACTACTTGGAGGCAAGAAGGAATCCCTGCGCTCTCGGATACGCGTCACCAAGCGCATCAAGGCTTCGACCTGATGCACGATCGCCTTGTCCGTGATCGGCTTGAGCAAGTACACGTCAGCGCCCGAGCGCAGGCCTTGCAGCGCCGTGTCCAGATCGAAGGCGTCTCCCAAGATCAGAGTGGGAACCATCGCGATCTCACTCCGCTCGGAGCGCAGCTTCGCGATCACCCAGGTGCCCTCGATGTCTTCCAGGTAGAGGTCACAGATCACGCAGTGGGGCTGGGACTCCACCGCCGCTGCCACGCCTTCAATCGCCGAAGCCGCGGTCTCCGTGGTGAAGTCGGCCTTGATCAGCGCGCGTTGCAGCGAGAGGCACAGCTCCTCGTCACTGGTGATGATCAGCACTCGCCCTTTGCTCAAGCCTTGCCTCGAAGCGCCAGGCTACCACGCGAAGGCCAGCAGACGAGAGTTTCAGCGTGCAATGTGAGGGTGGGTGGGAAGCCGTTGCTCTCGCATCGACGAGATTCAGTGTAGGGTTAGCGGCGTGCGGCTGGTTTCGTTCGCACTGATGCTGCTCACTCTGTGGAGCCTGTACGACGCGGCCAAACGCCGCGCTCCGATCTATTGGTATTTCCTGCTCGTGCTTGGCTTCCCGATTGGGGCCATCTTCTACGTCGCCTGGACCAAGCTGCAGGGCTTCGACCCCGTCGAGCGACAGCTCGAAATAGCGGACAAACTCGAGCGCGAGCACGCCTATAGCAACGCAGCGCGGGTCTTCGCCAGCATCCTCGAGATACAGCCCAGTAGGCCACGCGCGCTCCACGGCCACGCCCGCTGCGCAATCGAGCTGGGCGAAACACAGCGCGCCCTCGATCTCTACGATCGACTCATGCGCGTGGATCCGCGCTACCGAGACTACACGGCGGCCCTGGAGTATGCCGAGGTCCTGAGCCGCAACGGCCGCGCGGAGGACGCCGCCGATCTGATGAAGGGCATGGTGCGTGAGTCCGCCAAGCCCAATCATCGCCTCGCTCTGGCGCACTACTTGACTCTGAGTGGACAACCATCCGCGGCCCGCTCCGCCCTGGAGTCATTCCTTGCGGATAATCCACCGGAGCCGTGGCGCCAACGCGCCGAAAAACTCCTCGAGGAAACGCAGAGCTCCTGATCCGCCGACCTGGTCGTGAGCCGCGCCGGCGCGGGGAAGCCACTCAGCCGTAGCGCAGCACGAGATAGCCCAGCGCGAAGGCAAACAGGAAGGCGATCGAGAGCCGTGACAGCCACAATAGCCACGGGCGCGGCCGACCGTGCTCAGGGACCTCCTGACCGTTGACGGCGCGATGGTTCAGCACCGCCAACAGGGGCGCAGTCAGGCAGCTCAGGGTCGTGGCGACGTCCACCATCCCCTTCAAGCTCTTCAGGAACGCCGAGATCACGACGCAAGAGCCGACGAAGAGCACCCCCATCGCCGCCCAGTAGCTGATGCGCTGAGGTCGCTCACTTTGCTCGTCGTGGCCTGGCTCTTCGGGGCCGCGGAGCCGCGCGACCAGCACCGAGATAGCGCGAGGGAAG
>JAUILJ010000005.1 GCA_030433055.1 Polyangia bacterium | reverse complement strand
CGCCGAAAGACCGTCCCCATCCATCGCCCTTCCCGAGCGGAGCGATGGGAACCCACCCGTACATCACTGGCCCGGCTCGCACGCCATCCGGCGGCCCCCCCCAAGCCCCGCCGAAAGACCGTCCCCACCGATCGCCCTTCCCGAGCGCAGCGATGGGAACCCACCTGTACGTCACTAGCCCGGTTGGGGAGGAGACTCTGTTCCCGAGCAACGCGAGGAGAACAGAGGAGGGGGCTGCCGCCAGACCCCTCAAGAAATGTCAGGAGCCGGGACAGACTGGGTGCGATTCAAGGCGAGCCGCCGCCCTCACCCGAGGGCGGGCGGCGGCTCGCCGATCGCACCCTGGTCCCGGCGTATCCGCGCTCAGGTGTTCCCTCAGCAGTGATTCAGACGCGAGTCAGGTGTATCAGTCTGGTGATACACCTGACTCGTAACCATCTGAAATGATTGAGGTCCGGTCGCGAACACCTCCGGCATTGGGCTTGCTTAATGGGAAGCACGCTCGCGGAAATACGGAGGTGCGCAGTGTCAGAACAACTTAGCAAACGTCAGTCCCAGTTGAAGGCCATCGACCAGCTCGTGCAGGAGATCGGAGGCTTGGAAGAGCTCGCCTCGCTGCAAGACAGCGTCGCTCTCGGCAAGCTCGTCGTAGACCGTCTCTACGGGGGCGAGATATCCGAGTGGCGCCGACGAGACGGGGCCAATGTCAGCTTTCGCACGCTGACCGGGCGCAAGGACCTGAAGCTCAGCGCGGTCACGCTGTACCGTGCTGTGGGTCTGTTCGAACTCACCGTTCGCCTGGGCGAGCTAGAGCAGTGGCCGGACCTCGGCGCCGCTCATTTCCGCGCGGTTATGGGTATGTCGCAGGATGAGCAGCGACGCCTGCTGGACGCCGCTCAAGCGCAGCACTGGTCGGTGCGCCGCATGGAGGCTGAGTGCAGCCGCATGCGTCCCGGCCGCCGTCGTGGCCGTCGTCGCCTGCCCGGTTTCGTGAAGGTGGTACGTCAGATGGACCGGGTCGCCTCTGGGCAACTGGCGGAGACCAAGGGCGTGGAAGAACTCGAGGGCGTGGAGGTGCAGGCGCTCTACGACGTGGTCGTGAGGCTCAAGCAACAGCTCGAGAACGTGGAGGCCAAGCTTCGACCGCGCGCGGCGGTGGTGAACATGGTGCGTCGCCCGAGCGGCATCTTCGAGAGCGTGGGTGGCGATGTCACGCCCGACTCCTCGGAAGCCGTCGGGTGATCCACACGCTCAGGAGGGGCTGGCTCAGCGAAAACTCTCTGGGTCCAGCCCGTAGCTCTTGAGCCAGCGGTAGATTTGGGCCCTGGGCTTGCCCAGCGCCTTTGCCACATGAGAGACATTTCCCGAGTGTTCCGACAGCGCGGCCCGCAGTTGCTCGCGGGTCGCGCCCAGGCGGATGGCGCCGGAGCCAGAGCCTGAGGTCGAGACGTTGGAGTCGGTGGTCTTGCGATCGGCGAGATGATTCACCAGCGCAGGGCGGGAGCGGTTCAGATAGGCCGCGTCCAGGGTCTTGTCGGCTTCCTCAGTGGCAACGAAGGAGCGAATCAAAGACTCCAGCTCTCGCACGTTGTAGGGCCAGTCCCAGAGCAACAAGCCCTCGGCGGCGTCCGGTGACAGGTCGAGTTCTCGGCCGGCGTTGCGCGCGAACGTCAGCGCCAGGCCCAGGACTTCCCGGCGCCGCTCCCGCAGCGGAGGCAGGTGCAGCGGCAGCTCAGCGAGGCGGGCGAACAAATCTGCTCGGAAACGTCCCTGGTTCACCGCCTGCTCCAGGGTCACGTTGGTCGCGGCGATGATCCGAGCGTCCACCGCCACCTCCGAGTCCGACCCCACGGGACGCACGGCCCTCTCCTGCAGGGCTCGCAGCAGCGCGGGCTGGAGATCGAGGGGCAGCTCGCCGATCTCGTCGAGAAAGAGCGACCCCTTCGCGGCGCTGACAAACAGACCAGGGCGCCCTTCTCCTGCACCCGAGAAGGCCCCGCGCGTGTGCCCAAACAGCTCCGCCGCGATCAGATCCCTCGGCAAGGTGGCGCAGTTGACGGCGATGAATCGCCCACGCCGCGCGCTCGTCTCGTGGATGAACCGAGCAAGTACTTCTTTCCCCGTGCCCGTCTCGCCCTCGAGGAGCACGGTCAGATCCGAAGCTGCCCCGCGCGCCGCACGGCGCCGCACGTTCATCATCGGGTCGTCGAGACCAAAGACGAACAGGCTGTTGCCAGCGCGCACGACGTCGCCCGGGCGCAGCCAGCAAGACCCCACGCGCTGCCCGTTTACATAGGTTCCGTTGGAGGAATTCATGTCCACGAGGCGATGCCCACGGGCTTCGCTCAGGATGCGCAGGTGCAGTCGAGAGATGCGCGGGTCGGCGAGGTTCAGGCCCTGCTTGCCCGCTTCGCGCCCGATGAGCAGCGGCTCCCCTCCCAGCGACAGCTCTCGTTTCGCCGCACGGTTATCCGGGCAGAACACGATCGACAGCGTCGGTTCGGGTGCCTGCTCCACCTCGCGTTCGAGGTCTCGACAGGTGTCGAGCTGCGTGGTGTGCGCCTCGACTTCGCGGTTGGAGTTGCCTTGCACCCTTCCGGGACTGTACGTGGGGGTGGGGGTGTGGGCAATGCGGCCAGAGCTTTCCCACATGCGCGGGTCTCGATTGTGCAACCCACCGTGCGTCGCTTGGGCGGGACCTAGACGTCCGAGCAGCGCATCTCTCCCCCAAACCCATGGGAACGCTGGGAAAATCTCTCAGTGGCCGTGGCGCCGAGTGTAGTCGCGGGCTCGCTTGGGCAGCAGCTGCCTCAGACGCCAGGCTCGGGCGAATCCCCGCCGCTCGGCTTTCAAGAGGGTGTCTACGGCGCGGCCCACCAGCACGTTGGCGAACACGATGATCACCAGCGAGAGGCCGGTCACGAGGATCAGGCTCGCCTTCTCTGGCAGCGGGCCGAGCGCCGGTAGCAGCGCCGTGGTCTGCCCGAAGACGTTCGAGATCCCGCGGATCCCGAAGTGATCCAGCAGCGTGGGCACCAGCACCGACGCGATCCCGAGCAGGGTGATCAACCAGCGGAGCCCGCGCTGGGCCCGCAAGCTGACGATCAGCGCCGCGGACGTCGCCACCGCGAGCGTCGGCACCAACACGAACGGCCCGAACAAGCCGGAGACCATGCCGACGGCGGTGAAGGCGAGCACCATCATGGCGACGGCGTGACCACGATGACTCTCCCGCGTGGACGCCATCCAGAAATTGTAGATCGTCAGCACACCCAGCACGCCGCTCAGTGCCAGCCAAGCGCTGACGTTGCTGACGCCCAAGTAGAGCCCCGCCTGAACCGCCAGGAGCCAGGTCAGGTACGCGAAGGCGCGCACCTTCGCGGCGCGGGCGTGATCCCGACGACTTGCGGCGGCCAGCTCTGCCTCGGCCTCTGGCGGCAGTTGCCCCGGGGCCGCTGTGAGGGCCCGCATCAGCGTGTCGAACGCCGCCTGATTGTCGGGATTGAGCGCCAACGCGCGTCCCAGCTCCCGCATCGCCTCGACCCGCAATTTTTCTGTGCGGAAATCGTCCAGGGTGGCGTGGGCCAGGTGCAGCTGCGCCGTGATGGTGTGGCGCTGGGACATCTGGGTGCGCTGTTCGTCATCCCTCGCGCCATGCAGGTAGCGCTCGAGGGCTTCCGACATCTCCCTGGCGGACGAGAAGCGTTCGGCGGGGTTGAGCGCGCATGCGCGCTGGCAGATCTCATCCAGATCCGGGCTGATTCGTTCGCCCTTGGACCGCACGCTGGGGCGGAGGTCCGTGCCCAGGAACGTGGACTGGAGCAGCTCTTCTGCATCCCGGCCGCGGTGCAGCGGCTCGAGCGCCAGCACCTCGAACAGGATCGCTCCCATCGAGTAGATGTCCGCTCGAAAATCTATCGAGACCATGCCGCGGGCCTGCTCGGGAGCGATGTAGCCCGGAGTACCGAGCAGCGATCCGATGCCGGTGTCCCCCGCTTCGACATCAGCGTCTTCGCGGTCCACGTCGTCGAGCAGCATCGCGTCAGCGAGCAGGGAATCGACATTGGTGCCGGTGACCTTCGCCACTCCCCAGTCGAGCAGGTACACCTCGCCGTAGTCGCCGAGCATGATGTTGGCTGGCTTGAGGTCGCGGTGGATCACGCCTCGTGTATGCGCATACGCTAGCGCCAGGCACGCGCGACTGATCGCGCCGAGCACCCGTCGCACGTTGTAGTGCTGGCGAATCGCGTGGTCGCCGTTGCGCAGCCCGCTGATGATCTGCGCCAGGGTCAGGCCCTGGATGCGCTTCATCGTGAAATAGGCCTCGCCTTCCGGCGTGATGCCGACGTCATAGACCGGGACCACGCTGGGGTGCTCGAGCTGGCCCTGGACGCGAGCTTCCCTGAGGAAACGAGATTCGAGATCGCTGCGCCCGGTGTGCTGGCGCCGGATGCGCTTGAACGCGACGTCGCGTCCTACGCGACCATCACGCAACAGGTACACCTCACCCATGCCGCCGCGCCCAAGCAGCCTGGGCTTGGCGTAGCGGTCTTTGTAGGGTGCATCCAGCAGTGCTTGCTTCGTGCTCGCCTGCAGCTCCGGGGTGACCGGGAGCATCGTGGCATCGGCGTCGGCCACGGGGGTCAACGGCGAGCGGCTGCCGGAGTACGGACCGCGAGAGCGACGGGACGCACGACGAGCGAGCAGGCGATTCTGCGAGGCACTCATGGGGGGGAGGGGCCGGCGCTCGGGGGGCAACCGAGCTGCGGCGGAAGACCGAGAATAGCAGGATGACACCGCCAGCGAGGGAGTCGAGCGGATTGCTTCGTCAAGCTGACTTGATCTGCGCTAGCCGACGGAGCGGTGAGTCTTCGACCTTGCAACACTCCCGACATCAAACCGACGAACAAGCTCGAATTGCCTGCAGATCTGCACAGTTCAACGCGTGTGTCGCGTCGTTGTTGCCCAGGCAACGGTCCGTTTCGCGGTCTGAGATCCGAGCCCGGAGGCATAACTCCGGGCCTAGCTCAGTGCCATACCGCAGCGCCAGTGGCGAAGTAGACCAGGGCGCGAAGGCTCACGCTGCCCACGAGGATCCCCGCGCAAACACTGAGAAAGCGCCGGGTACGTTGCTTGCGCCAGCTGTCGCGCGCTGCATCGGCCTTGGCCAGGGCGAGCCAAAGCTCGACGCCACACAATATCCCGGCGGCAATGCTGCCGAGCATGTACGCCAGAGAGAGCCAGGGAACTCCCCAGTGCGTGCCCGCCAGAGTGGCCGCCAGGCGATCGTTGATCTCGGGCAAGCGGTGGCCGATGTCCGCGACGCGGAACACCGCGCGCACATGCAACACGTGGAGGATCAGGAAAGCCAGGGTGAGAGTCGCGCCCACCCGCCAGAGGCGCGCCACGTCGCCCTGCAGGCGGAGCCTCGCTCCGGCCCAGTGCCAGCCGAGAGCGCCGAAACAGGCCATGAACACGAGCCTCGAGACCACGGCCATACGCGCCCCGAACAAGCCCTCGAGGGACGACCACTCGGGCAACCCTGAGTGCGACGGAGCCGCGATCAGCGCGGCGCCGTGGCCGGCAAGCCAAAGCAAGCAGAAGCACCAGGCCACGCGTCGCACCCACCCGACGCGTGGCTGGGTGAATCGCGCGCCTGTACCAACGTCCGTCGTGCCCACCTGGTTCAGCGGCATACTAGAGCGGGCGTGTTTTTTCGAGCTTCCGCTGTCGGCCAGCCCATGAGCGTGGCGCCCGGGGCTCGCCCCGGCGGCCAGAAGGACCGCGGTACCTCCGGCGCGTGGTAAGCAAGCAGTCAGATGCGGGTCCAAGCACACAGGGCTGCCGATACGAGCCGTGCGCCTGCGCGACGGCTCCCGTGGATCCTGGTCGCTGGCTGCTTCGCTGTGGTCGCCGCCTGTGGTGGGGGGGAGAGCCGCTCCGATCGTCCCGATGCGGTGCTGGCCGAGTCCCAGGGCTCTCAGGCCGCATTTCGGCGCATCGCCGAGGCGTGGTACGACCGCCCCGACACTCGGCTGGTTCTCCAGCAGCCCCTCGAGCGCTTCATTCAACGTTTCCCCGAGGATGAGCAGGTGCGCCGCGCGATGGTCTATCTCGCATGGATCCATGTGGAGAAGGGCGAGCTGGCGAAGGCGCGGGAGCTGGCGCGGGCGACGCGCTCGGGTGCGCTCGGCGCGGTGCACGACCTCGCAGATATCGTGGAGGCGGCGATCCGCATTCGGTTGGGACAGCCAAAGGCGGCGCTGACCCTGCTCGAACCCCTCGAGGGCAAGCTGATCGAACCGAGCGAGCGCGCCCTGTATCGAGAGCAGCTCGTCGTGGCGCTGCTCAAGGCTCGGCGCTGGCAGGACGCGACCGCGGCGATGCTGCGTTGGTCCGCGGACACGCCGGTCGAGGAGCGGGAGCTGGTGCATGGGCTGATTCAGCGTCGGTTGGATGAGATCCCCCCGCGGGAGCTCGAAGCCACGCTGCGGAGCCTCAGCGAGGGAGAAGTGGGGCCGGAGCTTGCCAGTGAGCGCGATTGGCTGCGCTCGCTGCTGATCACGCGGCTCTCCAACTGGGCCATCGAACAGCGGGACGCGGAGCTCGCTCGGCGCTTGTTGGCGGAGCGACCGATGAGCGAACAGCAGGCCGCTCAGCGGGTGGAGCTTGCACGCTTGGCGGCTCAAGGGGGCAGAGCGCCAAGCGTACGAGGTCGGGCCGTGGGGTTGGTCCTGAGTACCGGCACCGCCGAGCGACAGCGGCGATCGGCCGCCGTGGCGGTAGGCGTGACCCGTGCGCTGGGGCTGCCACAGGCAGGACGTGACCCCGAGCGAGTGCAGATGGTTTCCGCCGAGGAAAATGGGCAACCCGGCGCGATGAAGCGGGCGCTGGCGGAGCTAGCGGGCGCCGGAGCCTCGGTACTGATCGCTGGCGTCGACCTCAAAGGCAGCAAACAAGCGCTCGAGTTTGCCGCAAGCGCGAGCGTTCCGGTGATCTTGATTCAGCCGGCGGAGCTGGGCGCGCAGGGGCGAGCGTTCGCGGTAGGCATCGAGCGAGAGCTCTCGAGGCGCCTCATCTTGGCAGAGTTTGCGCGCCGGGGGCTGCGATCGGACGTCGTGAGCGCGGAGACTTGCCTCGCGTTGCCCGCGCGCGCTGGCGCTTCTAGATTTCCTTTTGGAAAATGGTTCAAGGAAGGGGTGACGGCGTTGCTGGTCGAAGGCTCCGCGAGCTGCGCCACGGATCTCGCGCGGGAAATCAAGCGCAAGGGGCAGAAGACCATGCTGGGCCTGGACCTGTCGTCCGCGGACGCTTTCCCGACTTCCCTCGCCGGTGTGCCGCGCCTGGCGGTAGGGACGGGCGCTTTTCCGCTCAGAGAGAACGCGGCTGGTGAGCTCGCCGGGCCGCGCTCGATGCGTGACTTTCGCGCATTGAGCGGCGGCGGTCCCGAGTGGCTGGCGGCGTTGGGGGCGGACGCCGCTCGGCTGGCGGAGGCGGCCCTGAAGCAACTGCCAGTGACCAGCACCCGGGAGCAGGACGAGGTCGCTCAGCGCCACGAGCTCGCCCGTCAGGCGCTCCAGCAGGCGCGGGTTCGCCTGTGGACCAGCGACGCAAGGGGCTTCGACGGCTCTGGCCGCATCCCGCGGGAGCTCTCGCTGCTCGCGCATTGAGTCTGCCTGAGTGGATTTCTCCGTGCACCGCGGCCCGCTCACGGCATGCTTGGGCCCTTCCGAATGAACGTGCTGGAAATGGATTTGCCCACGCGGCGCGCGACGGTGCACCTGGGGCAGTACCTCGCGCGCACCCTCGAGCGTGGGAGCCTCGTGATACTCGATGGACCCCTGGGAGCCGGAAAGACGTTTCTGGTGCGCGCGCTGTGTCGCGAGCTGGGGCTGCCTAGCCGCGAGCCAGTGACCAGTCCCACCTTCACCTTGGTCCAGGAGTACTCCCTCGCGGTGCGTCTGCTCCACGCCGACCTCTATCGCCTCGGCCACCCCGACGAGGTGTTCGAGCTGGGCCTCGAGGATGCGCGGAGAGAAGGTGCGGCGCTGATCGTCGAGTGGGGCAAGCCCTATGTTCAGGAGCTAGGTGGGGATGCGCTGCTGGTTGAGCTGGTTCCCCCTGGTGTTTCTCGGCCTCGCCGGGCGTCCCTCTCGGCAACTGGGGCCCAGAGTCGGCGCCAGCTGGAGCGGTTCGAGGCGGCTCTCGCCGTCGCTGGGTCGCGAGCGCATCGTGGACTCGCCCAGCGAGTGATATGAACGGGTCGTGTCCGAGGCCGAGAACGAACCCCGCGGCTTGCTGAGCGGCCTGTTGGATGGCGTCGTGGAGGTCTTCGACTCCATCGGCACCCAGGTGCTGCTCACGTTTCAGTCCGTGGTCTGGCTGTTCAGGCCGCCGTATCGCTTCAGCCAGCTGTTCGCGGCGATGGACTTCATCGGTGTGCAGTCGATCTTCATCGTCGCGCTGACCGGCGTGTTCAGCGGCATGGTGCTCGCGCTGCAGACCACCCACAGCCTGCGCCAGTTCGGCGCCGAAGGCACGGTGGGATACATCGTCGCGGTCAGCCTCACCCGGGAGATCTCACCCGTGTTCGCGGCGCTGATGGTCACCGCGCGCGCGGGCAGCGGCATGGCTGCGACGCTGGGCAACATGCGGGTCACCGAGCAGATTGACGCGCTGACGACCATGGCGATTAGCCCCGTGCAGTTCCTGCTCTCCCCGCGTTTACTCGCGGCAACGTTGATGGTGCCGCTGCTGGTGGTCCTCTACACCTGCGTCGGCATGGCGGGCGCGTATCTGGTTTCGGTCAAGGGCTTGAGCGTCGATCCTGGGATCTGGGTTTCCAACATCCAGAACCGCCTCGTGCCGTCGGACTTCTGGATGGGCATCGTCAAGGGCGCGGTGTTCGGCTTCTTGATATCGACGATCGCGTGCCGGCAGGGCTACCACGCGAGTGGCGGAGCTCGCGGCGTGGGCGAAGCAACGACGCGCGCGGTCGTGCAGAGCGCCGTTGCCATCTTGATCGCGAACTACCTGATCACCAGCTGGATGACCGACATCTGAGCCAAGCGCGCGGCGCGAGGGTGACGGCTCGGAGGCGGATGCATCGCTCGGCTTGGCGTAGGAGCGCGTGGAGCCGCAGTGGCCGAATAGCGCGACTCACCCCCAAAAAATGATTGGAATTCAAAGGATTACTTGGGGGGAGAGGAGCAACCGGTGGCGCGGACCCAGCCGCGTGAGGTACGCCAGCTTGACGAGCCGGTGAACTCGCGGAAAGTCCTGGCCGCCTTTGGTGCGTACCTAGGTGGGATGAATTGGCTGAATTGGTGACCGAAGGAGCCGTGCCGGCTCAAGAACGAGCGAAGCGCCTCGCGCGGCTGAGGAAGCCGATGGCTTGGCTGCTGCTCGCGTTGCCGATGCTGGCCTCGGTGGTGATCGACTGGGGGCGCCGCTCGGAGCGCCTCGCGGAGCTCGACTCCGACTACCGCTGGATGTACGTCGGCGCTGCGTTCGAGAGCCTGATCGTCTGGGGGCTGCTGCTCTACGCGGCGTCGCGGCGTCGCGGGAAGTGGCGCAACGTTGCGGCCGTGCTGTTCGTCGTGATGACGACCTTTGCGTTCGGGGGGCAGTCCTACTTCTACTCCCAATACAACGCGTACATGAACGAGGACGTGTCGCGCTTCGCGTCCAACTTCATGGACAGCGTCGTCAACCAGCTCTCCGCCGACATTGGCAACTACCTCAAGGCCAAGCTGCCGGTGCTCGTGCTCGCGATCTTGCTGGTCTGGGTGGCACGCCGCGTCGTGCGTCCCCGGCGCCGTCCCGCGCGCATCGCTGGGGTGCTGGCGCCGCTGTTGCTGATCGGCGCATTCTTCATCCCGGTGCAGCATCGGCACCTTCAGGCCGCGACCCCGGATACGTTGTATCTGAACGCGGTCGGCGGGCTGCTGAGGACTCAGATGGGGCTCACGGATCAGTCGAACCAGATGCGGCCGCGAGTGCGAAACTCCTTGCCTGTCCCCCCGCTCACGAGCCACGCGGAAACACCCAGGAACGTCGTCTTCATCCTGCTCGAGAGCGTGCGCTGGGACGCGACCTGCAACGCCTATGAGCCGGGCTGCGAGAAGACAGGCCACACGAACGTGCTGGTCCCCGAGCGCTATCACTTCGACAAGATGCGCTCGATGGACTCCTGCACTGCGATCAGCCTGGCTGTGAACTGGAGCGGCGTGCTGCCCACCGAGGACCGGGACACGCTGCACACGTGGCCGCTGATCTTCGACTACGCCAAGGCGGCGGGCTGGGACACCGCCTTCTACACCAGCCAGAACATGATGTTCGGCAACGCTCGGCTGTGGGTGAAGAACCTTGGTGTATCGCAGTTCGTGAGCGCGACCGAGCTCGAACCAACCGCAGACCTCGATATGGGGGCGCACGAGGGTTTCCTTGCGGATTACGTGAACGCGAACATCGGCAAGCTGAAAGAGCCGTATCTGGCGGTGATTCAGCTGTCGAACGTGCACTACCCGTACCTGGTTGACCCGAATCTCCCCCAACCATTTCAGCCGGCCACGACCAGCAAGGCGCCCGAGGACAACCCGTATTTCTACAATCAGTACCTGAACTCGGTGCACCAGCAGGACATGCACCTCTCCCGCATCGTCAAGCAGATCAAGCAGAGCGACGCAGGGAAGCGCACGGTCATCGTGTACACCAGCGACCACGCCGAGGCGTTCCGCGAGCACAATCAAATGGGGCACACGTTCAGCATCTTCGACGAAGAGGTACATGTGCCGATGTGGATCGATGCTCCGGCCGGCACGCTAAGCGACGACCAGCGAAAGAACCTCAAGGCCAAGCAGGACGAGTATCTTTTTCACGTGGATATCGCGCCGACCATCCTCGACATCATGGGGGTGTGGGACGAGCCGGGCGTCGAGAAGTACAAGAGCAAGCTGGTCGGTCACAGCTTGCTGCGCCCCGAGCTGACGACTCAGGCGTTGCCCATGACCAACTGCGCCGGCGTCTGGAGCTGTGCTTTCGAGAACTGGGGCTACATGCGCCGAAACATGAAGCTCGAAGCGCGCGCCTGGGATACCGGCTGGCACTGCTACGACCTCGACCAGGATCCGTTCGAGAAGAACAACCTGGGCGTCGAAGCTTGCGGAGATCTGAAGGACCGCGCGCTGCAGACCTTCGGCAAGTTGCCTGGGAAGACGCCGGACAGCGACTGATCCGCGTCATCGCGTGCGATCGGCGCGCACTGAAAGGCTGACGGGCGGAACTTGCGCGGTTACTATCGTGCGCAACATGGACTCCAAGATCGCGCGCTGCCTGTTGATCTCCAAAGTGTTGGTCGCCGACGGCATCATGACCGAGAACGAGCGTGCCTTCCTCAACCACTACATGGACAGGCTTGGCCTCGACGACGCCGAGCGCGAGCAAGTGGTGTCGCTGGAAGGTTGGGACGAAGCTGAGCCCATCGTCCAGGCCATGAGCGACGAAGAAAAGCAGGCGGTGCTGGATGCCGCCTCCAACGCGGCGCTGGCTGACGGAACCCTGTCGCCCCTCGAGCTCGGCGCGGTCAGGCGTATCGCTGAAGCGCTCGGGCTCGTTTGAGCCGCCGCACGAGTCGGCGCCGAGGCGAGCGCTGAGGCGCGCCAAGAGCAAAGCTGCGCGGAAATGATTGGGAGGCGTGGCGCTTCACGCCCGCCGGGCGCTCGCACTGTCGATGCTCGCACTGTCGATGCTCGCACTGTCGATGCTCGCACTGCCGACGCACTCGGGGGTGAGAGAGCGCTAGCTGAGCTCGAGCATGCGATCGATGGGCTTCTTCGCGCGCTCGCGTAGCTCGGGGTCCATTTCGAGGCGAGGCTCCAGATCACGCAGCGCGAGATACACCTTCTCCGGGGTGTTGAGGCGCATGAAGGGGCACTCGTTACACGCGCAGTTGCCTTCGGGCGGCGCGGCGATCAGCTCCTTGTTTGGAGCGCGCTTCTTCATCTGATGCAGGATCCCGCTCTCCGTCACGACGATGAACTGCTGGGCGTTGTCATTCTCGACGTAGCGGAGCAGCGCCGCGGTCGAGCCGATGAAGTCTGCCATGTCGAGCAGTTGCTCCTGACACTCCGGGTGGGCGATGATCTTTGCTTCGGGGTGTTGCATCCTCAACTCGATGAGCCTGCGCTGGCTGAACGTCTCGTGCACGATGCAGCTGCCTTGCCAGAGCACCATGTCGCGCCCCGTCTCCTTGATCAGGTAGCGCCCGAGGTTCTTGTCGGGGGCGAACAGGATCTGCTGCTCCTTGGGGATCGACTCCACGATCTTCTTGGCGTTGCTGCTGGTGCAGATGATGTCGCTCTCGGCTTTCACTGCGGCCGAGCAGTTGATGTAGCTGATCACGATCGAGCCCGGGTACTTCGCCTTCCAGGCACGGAAGCGATCAGCGGGGCAACCATCGGCGAGCGAACAGCCCGCGGCCATGTCTGGCACCAGCACGATGCGCTCGGGGTTGAGGATCTTGGCTGTTTCCGCCATGAAATGCACACCGGCGAACAGGATCACGTCGGCTTCCGTGTCTCGCGCCGCCTGGGCCAGCTGCAGAGAATCCCCGATGAAATCAGCGAAGTCCTGAATCTCGCTGTCCTGATAGTAGTGAGCGAGCAGGACTGCGTTGCGCTCTTTCTTCAGGCGCTGGATCTCCGCGTCGAGGTCGAGGTGGGCGAGGGACTCGGAGGTGGCTGCGCTGGGCATGACTGGACTCTAATGCCGGGGGGGCTTGGTGTCGATTGTACACTTGCAGATTGTGGCTTGCTGTGGACTCCCTCTCCCCCCCTAACTTGCGGCAATCGTTCAGTATGTCTCGACGGGGTTCAGGGGAGGGCGAGCTGGTCGTCGCGTGAATCTGGAGTACATGCCCTAGACGGCAGGCCTAACGGTTCCCATCTGGCGCGTGGTACTCATGGGTGCTTGGTCGAGCAGCAACGCTTCCCCGCGCCTGACGGAGCCCCAGGGTGAATAGCCCTGCGGGTAGCTGGTCTGCGCGCATCGCGGCGGCGGCGGCCATCGCCCACCAGATCGCGGCGAAGACGCTGCGCGACGCGCTGTTTCTAAGCCATTTCTCTGTGGAAAAATTGCCGCAGGTGGTAGTGCTCAGCGCCGCCCTGTCAATCGCCGTGGTGCTGCTCGCGTCGCGCCTGTTCACCCGTTACGGCCCCGCCCGCGTGGTGCCGTGGGTGTTCACACTGGACGCCGCCGTGTTCGGCCTGGCGTGGTTCACCCTGCCCAACGTGCCCCACGAGACCGCGGTGGCGGTGTACTTTGCGGTGTCCGCCCTGGGCGCCTTGTTGGTCAGCGGCTTCTGGTCAGCTTTCAACGAGAGCTTCGATCCCCACACCGCCAAGGTGGAGGTCGCGCGGGTGGGGGCGAGCGCCACCCTGGGAGGCGTCCTGGGCGGCGGCCTCGCGGAGCGGGCCTCGTCCCTGGCTGGGCCTCGGGGCGTGCTGCTGGTGCTGGTGGCGCTCGGGTTGCTCGGGGCCTTCTACGTCCGGCGCTTCACGCGGCGGCGCCGTTCGGCGGTGATGAGCCCGCTGCTGAAGACCGAGACGGGCGCAGCGGTCGTCGTGGAGAAGGCGAACATCCTCCGCTCGCCGTTGCTCATGCGGATCGCCCTGTTGGTCACGCTGCTGGCGATCGCCTCGACGCTGCTCGACTTCGTGCTCAAGGCCGAGGCTCAGGCTCACTTCCCTGCGGAACAAGATCTGGTCACGTTCTTTGCCGTGTTCTACACCGTGGTGAGCCTGGTCACGTTCGTCGTCCAGAGCTCAGTGAGCTCGAGGATGCTGCAAAAGGCTGGGCTAGGGAGCACCCTCGCGCTCCTCCCGCTGGGTATCGCGGCCAGCGCTGGGCTCGCATCCATCGTGCTGAAAGTGTGGAGCGCGGCCTTGAGCAAGGGGGTTGAAGCGGCGCTGACCAACTCGACTCATCGCTCTGCTTACGAGCTGTTGTTCACGCCCCTCTCCAAGACCCGCAAGCGCCGCACCAAGGTGATCATCGACGTCCTGCTCCAGCGGTTCGGGGACGCGCTGGGCGGATTGACGGTGGTTGGAGTTGGATTGGTGTTGGCACAGCCCACGCGGGGGCTGCTCTGGGCCGCGTGTGGGATCGGGCTGGTCTTGATCTGGCTGGTGCGCTCCGTCAACCAGGCCTACGTGTCCGAGCTGGTTGGAAACCTGGAGCGCAACCTGCTCAAGGTGGAGGCGCATCAGGAACTCGACGCCACCACGCGGCGCGCGATCGAGACCACGGTCTCGATGAATCGGAAGGGGCTGCTCCGCGAGATCGAGCGCCGCCAGGCGCAGAAGATCAGCGAGGCGCCGCCGTCTGCTGACGAACCGGAGTCCGAGCTGTGCAACCTGCTCGCGCTGTGCACTCGGCGTGACGCGAGCCTGGCGGAGCGCCTGGAGCGAGCTGAGCTGGATCGGCGCCTGGCTCCGTGCGTCGTGGACCTGCTCTCGGAGCCCCGACTCGCGGAGCCCGCGCGAGGCTACCTGGAGCGCTTGGGTCTCGCCGGTGTGGGCGCGATGGGAGACGCGTTGTTCGACCAGAGCGCGCCCCTCGGTCGGCAAATGGTCCTCGTCGAACTCCTCGCCAAGACCCATTGCCCTGCGGCACTGGCGCACCTGTGGGCTGGGCTCGATCACGGCTCGCCTTCGCTGCGGCTCGCGATCGGGGCGACGCTGGTTCGCTGGCGGCAGGAGGTTGGGCTGCCGTTTCAACCCTCCAGCGAGCTCGTCCTGGGCCGGGTGGAGCGAGACCTGGAGCGAGACGACTGGCTGCCGGACTCCCTCGACCCGCTGCTGGAGCGGGGTGATCACCCGTTGCTCAGAGGGCATCGCATTGGCTCGCCGCGCCTGCTTCAGGCCTTTACGTTACTGGCGCTTTTGTACGACCCGGAGCCGCTTTCCCTGGCCATGCGGGGGCTCGCCTCCGGCGACCCGGTGCTCGAGGGTACGGCCACGGAGTACCTGGAGAATACGGTCCCCAAGCGGGTGAAACAGCGCATCCTGGCCGTGCTCTAGTCACACAGTCGCGTTCTGGAAGCGCACCGGATTGCGCGCCGCGCCGGGGGACGCTAGACGCGGGACGACCCATGCCGACGACGCCGCTCACGGATCCCGCCTGGGACCAGACTGAGGAGGGCCGCGCCTTCCTGCAGAGGCGCGTGCTCGTCTTCGCTCGCTTCGGCTTTGCGTTGGGCTTCGGCTACTGGCTCTTGCGCTTGGTGTTCGTGCTGACCTCCCACATGGGATTGGTCGCTCACCCGTCGATGCTGGCCCACGCGGCGGGCTACCTGGCCTACCTGGTGCTTGGCCTCTTCATGCTGCGCGGAAAGCCCAGCGTGTCCACCATCCGCGCAGCGGAAGCCACCGCGTTGCTGGCCAACGCCCTGGCGTACGAGGTGATGGGCTACTACATTCCCGTTGCCGCGGGGAATGGCCAGATCATGGTGCTCGCCCTCACGCTGGGCTTCGTCGCGCGATCGATCTTCGTGCCCAGCCCTGCCAAGGTGACCGCCGGTCTGTGCGCTGTCACCGGCGTGCCGCTCCTGCTCGTCGTCTACTACAGCTCGATGAAGGATCCGACGATCCTGAAAGCGCTCCAGGTCGCCGCGGGCGCCTACGGGCCGGTGCCTTCGCTGCAGAGGTTTGCGACGGGCCAGGTCATGGCGATCGGGGCGTGGTGGATCGGCACGCTGGCGCTCTGCACTCTGGCCTCGAGGGTGGTCTACGGCCTGCGTCATGAGGTGCAGGCGGCGCGCAAGCTGGGTCAGTACACCTTGGAGCGCAAGCTGGGTGAGGGCGGCATGGGCGCGGTCTACCGGGCACGCCACGCCATGCTGCGGCGCCCGACGGCGGTGAAGCTGTTGCTGCCCGATCGGGCTGGCGCCGCGAACTTGAAGCGCTTCGAACGTGAGGTGCAGCTGACCGCGGAGCTCACTCACCCCAACACCATCACCATCTTCGACTACGGGCGCACCCCGGACGGCCTGCTGTATTACGCGATGGAGCTGCTGGACGGGGCGAACCTGGAGACGATCGTCAAGCGTACGGGGCCAATGCCGCCGGCGCGCGCGGTGCACGTGCTGACACAGATCGCAGGTTCCCTCGCGGAAGCTCATGATCTCCACCTGATACACCGCGACGTCAAGCCGGCGAACGTGCTCCTGTGCGTGCGTGGTGGGCGGCCAGACGTGGCGAAGGTCGTGGACTTTGGCCTGGTGAAGGTGCTGGACAAGGATGACCCCCAGGCGACGCGCAGCGACATCGTCGCGGGGACGCCGCTGTTCTTGGCTCCAGAGTCGATCACCCACCCCGATCGAGTAGATGCGCGGAGTGATCTGTACTCCCTGGGGTGCGTGGCCTTCTTCCTGCTGACCGGGCGCCAGGTGTTCGAGGGCAACACGACGGTGGAGATCTGCGCGCACCACCTGCACACCGATCCCGAGCCGCCGAGCAAGTTCATCAAAGGGATCCCCGAGGAACTAGATGGGATCGTGATGGATCTGCTCCAGAAGGAGCAGAACAAGCGGCCCAAGTCTGCGCACGCGCTGCTGCGGCGGCTAGACGAGCTGAAGCTGGGCCGCGACTGGTCCTTCGGCATGGCGCAGGCTTGGTGGGAGGAGCACGCGACCGAGGTGCTCCCCGGCGAGTCCGAGGCACCGTCCAGCAGCGCCCATACCATCGACATCGACATGCTCGCCCGGCGGAATCGCACGCGTTGACGCTGCCGTGCGTCGCGAATGATCGTTAGCTGTGCATCGCGGGCTCGCTGGTCGCGGCGCGATGCGACGGCGGTCAGCTTGGCTGCCCGTGTGGTCGCTCGGTAGCGCTGCGTGACTGCCGACACGCCTGCTCCTTTTTTGCAGACTCCGTGGTTCGAGACGGCGCGCGGGTGTGGCAAAATGCGTGTCTCCGGGATGCCTGTTCGAGAACTACTGACGCCGCAGGCGCTGGGGAGCTTGCACGAAGGTTGCCAGGTGATCGGCTTCGACTGGCAGTACCTCTACGTGAACGATGCGGTGCTGGTTCACGCAAAGAAAGTGCGCGAGGAGCTGCTCGGCCGCACGATGATGGAGTGCTACCCGGGGATCGAAGAGACGCCGATGTTCGAGTCCTTGCGGCGGAGCATGGAGCAGCGCATCGACTCCACCTTGGTCAACGAGTTCGCATATCCGGACGGAAGCAAAGGGTGGTTCGAGCTGCGCTTCGTCCCCGTTCCCCGTGGAGTCTGTATCCTGTCGCTGGACATCACCGCGCTCAAGCGCGCGGCGGAGGACGTCGAGCGGCTCGAGGATCAGCTGCGTCAGTCGAGCCACTTCGAAGCGGTTGGTCGCAGGGCCGGGCAGGTGGCCCACGACGTGATCAACCTCTTGAGCGTGATCGCCGGGCTGACGGAGCTGATGTCCAGCGACCTGCCCGACGGTGAACTCAAGGCAGACATCGACGAGGTTCGCAACACGGCGCTGTCTGCCGTGGAGCTCACGCGGCAGTTGTCCGCTGGCGCCCAGCTTCGGGCCCAGGCCGCGGAGGACGCCGAGTAGCGACGGACGTCAGCGCTGCTGCGTCTCCTGAGTCAGGAGGCGCTTTGGGTGGGCGGTTTGCGTGTTGCCGGTGTGCCCAGGGTGATAGGCTCAGCGCGTGCGTCCTCGCCGCTGGGTGCGTTCTGAACAGCCGAATCCCCGAGGTGCGGGCTTCGGCTTGGGCGTCCTCTTCACCCTCGTGAGCCTGGGCGTCTCCACGGCCTTCATCGTCAACCGGTCCTCCGAGGGCCCGTCGATCTTCGATTGGGCGCTGGTGATCGGGCTCGGTCTGATCGGTCTGCCGCTGATTCGACGAGGTCTGAAGAAGGGCAATCACGCAGCGTGGCTGCGGGCGAAGGGGCAGCCACGCTGCGCCCTGGTGGTGGACGCGCAGCGCACCGGCGCCGAGGTCGGGGACATCCCGCTCTTCAGTCTCACCCTGGAGATCGAGTCGCCTGGTGGGAGCTACCGCGCCCACGTGATCGAGTTGCTCCCACCAGAAAACGTGCAGCTGGCGATTGGGAGCCGGGTGCGCGTGTTGGTGAGCCCTCGAGACCGCAACGACGTGTGGCTCGAGGGCCTCGAGAGCTAGCTCCGATTGATGCTCACCCCCCCGTCCACCAGGAGCGCGGTCCCGGTGGTGAACGACGAGGCATCCGAAGCGAGATACAGGGCAGACTGAGCGATTTCTTCGGGTGAGGCGATGCGTTTCAGCGCGTGCAGTGCCTTCACCGCCGCGAGCGCCTCCGGTGTACTGGCGACCGTCGCTCCCATTGGAGTGTCGGTTCCTCCGGGAAGCAGTGCGTTCACCCGGATGGCGTGGGGCCCGAACTCAGCAGCCAGCGCCTGAGTCAAGCCCATCAAGCCAGACTTGCTGGCGGCGTAGCTGGCCATGCCAGGCATCCCGACCGTGTAGCCAACGAAGGTCGAAGTGAAGATCAGCGAGCCCGCGCCGCGGCGAAGCATCGCTGGTAGCTGATGCTTCGCCGCGTAGAATGCACTGCTCAGGTTCACCTGGAGCGCTTCGTTCCAGGCCTCCGCGGATACCTCGAGCGTGGAGCCCATGGCGCCCAGGGAGCCGGCGTTGTTGAAGCCGATGTCGAGCCCGCCATAGCGCTCCACGGCGAGCGCGACCAAGCGCCGGTTGTAGTCCTCGTCCTGAACGTCTCCGGCGAGGGGCAAGGCGCTGCCCTCCGCCAGCTCGATCTCGTGAGCTACCCTTGCAAGCTCGCTTTCTCTGCGAGCGGCGAGTACCACCCGGGCGCCCTGCGCCGCGAAGAGCAGCGCCGTGGCGCGCCCGATGCCTGAGCTTGCCCCTGTAATGATCGCAACCTTGTCTTTCAGTGTATGCACGTTCGCCTCCAATGGATAGTGCCGCGCGGATATGAACTGCGCGCTTCGTTGGAGGTGTTGAACCACGCCCGGCTCACTGCAGCTGGCCGGTTCCGGACGTGGAAGCGTCAAGGCGTTGAAACAGTGTGTTGCAATC
The DNA here is from genome assembly GCA_030433055.1 of Polyangia bacterium. Lineage (GTDB taxonomy): Bacteria > Myxococcota_A > Polyangia > Polyangiales > Polyangiaceae > JAHBVY01. Next base: position 8,991 of record JAUILJ010000005.1, on the reverse strand, counting down.
AGCTCACTCGTCGTCGTTCTGATCGAGGCGCTTGCGTCGTCTCTGCCTCTCGTAGGTCACCAGCCCAATCACTCCTATCGCGGTGCAGCTGATGCCCAGGCCAATTCCGCGGATGCGAAACTTGCGCTCCGGGTGCTCCAGGATCCAGGGCGAGAGCGCGAGCAGGATCAGCCCGGCGACCAGAAATACGATGGCGGCGGCTCGGTTGGGCACACAGCGAGCGTAGCACCCCCTGCTCGCGTTGTAGCGGGAGGCGAAATCGAGCGACCAGCCGCCTCACACTACTCGGTGGTCACCGGGGCAGCGGGTCACCACTGCACGGCTGGCCGTGCACGCTGCCTTCGCCGTACCAGGCCAAGCGCCTGGCGCTCAAGTGGGTGCCATCGAGCGTCGCCTCCCAGACCGCAAGGAAACGGCAGTGGATGCCTCGCTCGGATTCGTCACTCAAGCCGAAGGTCCTGAGGCGCCAGCCGCCGTCGGTCTGCTCCATGCCCACGGCGTGTCGTTCGAGCGCGGGCTGAGCAGCTGGCCAGCTCCCAGCGATCGCTGGTGCGTCCATCGATGGCTGGACCACCAGCTGGCGCATCAGCTCGGCGTGGAGCGCGGCAGACGCTTCGGAAGCGTTCCTCGGAGGGGCGGGTAGCACGATGGGCTCCGTCGTTGGCCACGACTCCCCGTCCACGTAGACGTGCGCTCCGAGGCTCATGCCTGGAGTTGGGACGTCCGTGCAGCAGGGGTCGTCTTCGTACGCGACGGCGATCAGCTGGTGCCCAGCGACGCTGGCTTCCAGGTAGTTGTACTCGCGGTGTCCGCACGGCGGCAGCTCCGGATGCTCCTCGCGGATTCGCGGTTCAGCCGACGACCCGCAGAAGCTCTCCACGGGGCTCTTGTGCGGCACCAGCCCCGAGCCGTCGCTGGCAGAGTCCCCGGCGTTCACCGCGCCGCGCCCGCCGGCACAAGACACGAGCGCCCACGCGGCGATCGACGCGAGGCGATTCATGCTCTCGAGCGACTCACGCCTTGGGCTTGTCCACGCTGGGCACCGCCTGGGCGAACTCTTCAGCGAAGGACTCCGCGCCACGCGCGGAGGAGAGATCTAGCTCGAAATCGGGTACGTCGCGCGGGCTGAGCTTGCCGAATAGCTCTGAAACTTCCCGTGTGGAAAGCCCGAGCTCGGCGAGGGACTTGGCATCCAGGCTCGCGCCTTGGGCACGGAGCTCCTCACCCCCAACCCCGATCAAGCGGCGGAGTGCGTCGAGCTCCATGCGACTGACGCGGTCGCCGCACACGTCGTAGTCGATCCAGGCTTCATAGGAGAGGGGAGCGACCCGCTTGAGCATGCCGGCCATCACGCGGCCGTATTCCTGGATCTCCCACTGCGCGTGCGAGTCGACGCGCAGGGTGAGGAAGTGCAGCAAGTTGTGCAGATCGATCTTCCAGTACCACTGGGTGTAGGTGGAGAGCGGCAGGTCGATGCGCGCGAGCTCGCGGGCGAGGTCTTCACTGGTCATCCACTCGTAGGCGCCTGCGGAGAGCTTGCGGATCTCGTTCCAGCGACGCAGGGCCTCGTCATAGGTAGCCTGCTCGACTGCGTCGCCGCTGCGCCCCTGGTTGTTCGACCTGCTCTGGGTCTGGAGCTGGGCTTGCTCCGGGGTGTAGAAGAGCATCGGCATCAGCGAGTAGCGGCCGGAGTACTCGTTCACGTTTGCGGTGCGGTGACGGATCCACTGGCGCGCGATGAACATCGGCATGCAGCAGTGGAACTTCAGCTCCACCATTTCGCTTGGTGTGGTGTGCTTGTGACGCCGCAGGTAGCGCAGCAGGCCTCGAGTCTGGCTCTGCTTGCGCGTACCAAAGCCATAGCTCACCCGCGCCGCGCGCTCGATGCACTCGTCGGTGCCCATGTAGTCGACCAGCGCGACGAAGCCGTGATCCAGCACAGGGAAGTACTTTCCGAGGATCTCCTCCGCGCGAGGCGCAGTGGGACGGGCGGTGGCGCTAGTGGGCGATTGACTCATGGTTCCTCCGTCGCTGCCTCGCGGGCTCCGCGAAGCGAGTCGCGGGACCGTACTGAGCGCCCGCGCTCCGTGCAATGTCTGCGGGTGGGGGCCGCGATCTACCGCGAGCGAGCCGAAAAACGCCCGCGAACGCCGCAGAAAGCACAGCGATACCCAGTGTTTGCCTGGCGCCCGACGACGGGAGAAGTAGCATGCCAGGCGATGGTGGGAACGAAGCCGCTCGGTGGACGCTCGGGGCTGCGCGCCGCGCGCTTCGGAGCCTTGCTCGGCGCGCTCGGGATCGCGCTGCTGGGCTCCGCGGGCTGCAACAGCAGGAGCGCCGGTTGGAGCGTCGCAGCGCCCTCGAAGGAGAAGACCAAGACCAAGAAGGCGCCGCGCTGGGTCACGCCTGCGCGCATGGTGGTGCTGCCCGAAGGCCGTGAGGCAAGCTTCCAGGATCGAGATGTCGACGGCAGCCTGCGTATCATCGCGTATGGGCTGCGCATGCTGGAGCACCCCGATGGCAGCATCGAGGTCGCCGAGCAGACGATCCCCGATCGGCTCAACGTCAAGCCGCTGCCGCTGCCCCCGCGCCTCGGCGGCGGTTTCATCTTCTACTCGAGCGGATCCCGCAGCCTGTTCTGGACGTCGAAGACGTGGCTCGGAGAGCTCAAGCCCGCCGCAAGTTTCTCTGCGGATATTAACTGGATCACGCCGGGGTTCGACCGTATCTACCTGAGCGCACAAGGCAACAACGAGATCCTGGCCGTCGATCCCGCCACCTGGAAGCTCACCGATCTGGGCCCGCTGCCCCCCGCGCCTGGATATGGCACGATGGCCTTCGCAGGTGAGTGGGTCGCGGCGGTCGAGTCCGACGTGCGTGGTGTCTTGGTAACACTCGACGCAGGCGCGAGCTGGCGACCTCTCGAGGTCAACACGCCGCCCTCTCCGATCAGCGCCGCGGACGACAAGATCTTCATCAACTCCTACGCGGGGCGCATGACCCTCGATGCCGCGGGGCAACTCGAGATGGTCGGTCGCTCGGGTGACGACAGCGCGTTCAGCGGCGCGGTCAAGTCGGCGCTGCCCGGCTGGGCAGACATGCAGCAGGGCTCCGACGTCGAAGTGCAGGAGCGCATCGAGCGACCCCTGGGCGACAACGCGCTCCGCATCGCCGCCCTCGGAGGCTGGCCCGACACCAAGGACAGCGCCGTGGTGATGGCTCAGGGCAGCGTCGCGCGAGTGCGCCTCTCCGACGGTAAGCTCCTGGACATCAAGCGCGACGCGTACACCGGCGCCGCGACCTGTCAGGGCACCCAGGTCGGCGTGGGCATCGGCTTCATCTGCGGCGATCCCGCGGGTCAGAGCGTAGTGTACTCCGTGAGCCCGGAGCTGGATCTGACGCCAGTGATCCGCTTCGCGGAGCCGCGCTACATCGCTGCGTCGGGCACCGGTGGGCTGGTGATTCGTGGGGGCTGCAAGGAAGTGAACCCCGGCGACGCGAAGCAGGCGACCACCTATTGTATCCGCTCGGCAAAAGGCAAGCTGCGGGAGGTGCGGGTGCGCGGCGACCGCGGCGTGGAGCGCGTGGTGGCGCTGCAGGACGGGCGAGTCGCCGTCGTCGTGCCGCCCCGCCTGGGCGCGCCTGGCACGTTGCTCCTGATCGCCGAGGACGGCAGCAACAAGGCGTTCAAGCTCCGTTACAAGGAGATGGAGCCTTCGACCAAGACGCTCTTGAAGAAGGGGTTGTGGCTCGATGGCGTGACCGAGCGCGTGGTCAAGCGGGACAAGAAGAAGGTCCATGTGCTCGCCGGGTGGGTCGCGGGGGGCGGCCCCTTCGTGGGGGTTCAGATCGATCTGGATGGCAAGGTCGCTGCCGGCGAGATCATCACCGAGGACATCGATCGCAGCCTGCTGTCGGGGCGCTTCGGTCTGGCCATCGGCCGCGGCGGCTTGTTGCGGGAGACGATCGACGGCGGCTTCTCTTGGTCGGAGGTCGCGGTGCCTCCTTCCTTCGGCGACCGCTCATCGCCCGTACCGCGCCTCGGCGATCCTGGTGGGCGGAGCGCTCGCGGCTGCTCCCCGGTTGGCTGCGCGTTTGGCACCTGGCTGCGCGTGGGGTGGCAGGGCCGGCCGGTGGATGAAGCCGACTCCAAGCTCGCCGCGTTGCCCGAGCGCGTGAGCCTGCCGTCCAAGAACGGCAGCCGTTGGACCCTCGAGTGCACACCCGGTGGGCCAGTCGCAGCGGGTGGTGCTGGAGCGTTGAAGGCGGCGCCTCAGCGACCGGCCCCCCCTGGTATCGCTGGCTCGATGACCTTTACTCCATTGCCGTACGGATATGGTTCGTCCATGCCCACGGCAGAGACACTGACTTCCAGCGCCTGGGGCGCGTTCCTCGGGGTCAAGGCGCCGAACAAGGGCGCAGCAGAGCTCGGCTTCGATTTTGGTAACGATAGCTATGAGACGCGGATCCACGCCTACATCTGGGGGCCCCGGGGCAAAGAGTGGAACCGGCTCGCGCGATGGGTGGTGCGTGTGGAGGACCCATTCTCGCTGACCGGCCCGCTATGGAACACAGCCGTCGCGCGCCCTGACTGGCCAGATCCGGTCTCCGCAGCCATGAGCTTCGGCCAGCTCACCCGCTGGGGCGGTTACAGCACCTGGCGCTTCGAGGCCGAACCCGAGGGCGGCGCGGGGCTGTTGGTGCTGAACGTGCGCGGGACTCAGACCGCCTACGTGCTGGAGCGCGATCGGTCCCCGTTGCCGATTCAAGGCAGCGCGATGTGGGCGCTGAATCAGGTGTCCGGCGCGGTCAAGGTTCAGGGCACCTGGTACTTCGGCTCCACCATCAACAGCCAGGCGTTCCGCATCTATCGCCTCGACGGCGACGAGCTGGCGTACTTCGCGGACTTCCCCATGCGCCCGGGCAGGGCGTCGCAAGGTGTGCAGCTGGTGAAGAGCACTCGGGGAGACGCCCTGGGCATCTTGACCAAGGTCAGCCCGCTCCGGGGGAGCGAGAGCCGCTGGTATATTTTCCCCGTGGATACTCAGTCCAAGGACGCAGGTGAGCCCTTGGAGCTCAGCGCCGAGGTGCTCGGCACCACTCCTCGGCGCTGCAGCCCGGAAGACGAAGGCTGGTCCATTGTCTCCGAGCCTCCGGTGCAGCCCTACCTGCAGCTCGAAGGCACGCGCGCCGTGGGCTCGAAGCTTCAAGCCAAGATGATCGCCGACCCCAGCGGGCTGTGTGTCGAAGCGCTTGCTGCCACCACCAGCGCCAGCCGTGGGCTGGAGGGAGTCAAGGCTGCCCCCCCGCCAACCTCGAGTGTGGGCTTGGCCCTGAGCGAGCGCGGCGCCGGCGATGGCCGCTGGGCGTTCCGTTGCCGGCTTTGAGCCGGTGACCTGCGGTTGGCTTTGAGCCGGTGACCTGCGGTTCATGGTGAGCACCCGTCCGAGCAAGCGTCAACTCGCGTACTCGAGCGTACTCACAACCCACGCCGCCATTGCCGCGCGGACGCCACTTTTGTGGGGGTAGGTGCGCGCTGTCGGTGCCGTGACGAGCGCGAAGAGTGCATTGCACAAATGAAACCCTGACCTAGCGGTTGGGTTGGGCAAGTCGTTGAATCCCTCTCCTGTCGCTTGGCTTGACGTTGCGGTGGCGTGACGGCTTGGCCGATTCCCGAGCTACCGTCTCTGCAATGGCTCTTCTGTGGGCGAGTCTCGTTGTGCGACTTGATTGCTTTTGTGAACCGAGCTTGCTACTTCCGTCGCGTCCGCGTGGAGAGAGGCTGTCCCCCCCCCGGCCCCTCTACGCGGACACTTTTTTTTCTCCCGTTTGTTGGGGGTTAGAAGCGCCGACCCGCGCCCGAGCTACGCCTGGACGGTTCGCGAGGGCGCGAACCGTCGTCGCGGTTTCCTGGGCTTTTCCAGGTGTTTTCAAGCGGTTTTTGCGCCCGGCTGCGGAACCTGCAGCTTGCGTCATCAGCTGAAGGCTCGCATACCCCCGGTTCTGTTCCTGTGCCGAAACAGAGCGGTGCGCTACGAGGCACAGTCAACCGCCTACTCTGCCCAGGGGGTGACCCCGCTAACTGCCCAACGTCCATATCCGGGAGGATAAGCGACCGACCTCTCGGAGCCGCTGCGAACGGCTGCCGCGCAGGTGGTTGCTCAGCGTGGCTAGAACAACCGGTCCACGGTGACCCCGGCCCAAGGCACTACGTCCATCTCGATACCGGCAAACATATCCGTGGGGATTAGCAGCCCGACTTCGGGCGTGAGCAGCGTGCGGCCTCGATCGAAGCTCCAGTCGACGCCAACTCGAGCCGATCCGTAGGCGATACAGGGGTCATCGTCGGGCTCCGGATCGCTCTCGTCAGTCTCCCCGAAGGCGCAGGCAAACCCGGCGGCGCCACCGAACCAGGGCCGAACCTTCTGAGGAACTCCGGGCCGGATACGCAAGCCGAGGTAGCCATCGAAGAGGCCGTTCGTCCCCATCAGCCCGCCTTGGAACACCCAGTGGTCTGATGCGAACCACTGCCCATCCACCGCGAGAGGCAGAGATGGACCGAGGACTGCGAGCCCGAGCCCCCAGCGTGGTTCCTCGAGCTCTCCGGGGAGGTTGGCTGCACCCGCGCGCTCGGAGTCATCCATCGCCGTCAGATCGAGTTCGAGGCTCGCCCGCTCGATATCCCCAACCCGGAGTCCGCGCATCCGCCACGGTTGCTCCTGACCGGGGGTCAACTGGCTGGGATCGGTGCCGAGTCGATCGAGCGGTATGCTGGTGTCCGCGCACTTCCGCTCCAGCTCCTCCTGCCAAGTCTCACAGCGACGTACTTCGAGCTTCACCTCCGCTGCCTCGATGCGATCCCGCGTGATCACGCTACCGTCCCGGAGCCGCACATAGCCACTTCTGTAGCTCTCGGCGACTCGTGGCAGCTCGGACGCGAACAACGGCTCGCTGATGTGCTCCCCGGCGCAGCCTGCCACGCTCAGCGCAACGAGCAGTGCGCGGAGCGTCGCCCGCCACGCGTCGTCACGGCGCGTGCATCCCGGCATCTTCGAGCCCACGGGGCACGCACAGAGCAAGCGGTGTGCCCGTGATAGCTACCGTGCGGATCCAAGCTGGGAGGCCAGAGATCTCACGCACTTCAAGGTATCGAGTTACCTCGTGCCCTCACCCCCAAACCCAAGGGATGCGACGACTGCGTGACATTTCAGTCGTGGGAGGCTCTCGGATCCAAGCCGCACGGAAATGTTCAGCGGGCGCGGGGCGCGGCAACCTCGCTGACTCCCGCATTCGCCTTGCGTATGATTCCCTACATTGTGATCGGAAGTCCTACCTCGCATCAGGTTTCGGGCCCGACCTGCGACGACTGAAGATTTCCTTCTAGTTTCAAGGGGTTCGGCAGATTCGGTTACACAGCCGAGCTGAATGGCCTAACCTAACGTTCGTCTGCTTGGAGGAGATCCAGTGAAGCTTAATTCTCAACGCCTACGTCTCGGCGCGGTCGCCGTCGTGTCTCTCATCACTGCCCTGGCCGGGGTTAGCTGCTCATCTGACGATGGGCCCAGCGGCGGCGGCGGCAACGGGGGGAGCGGAGGAACCGGCGGAGGTGCGGGTACCGCAGGTACCGGTGGAGTGGGCGGCGTGCCCCAGCCTCAGCCGGGCGAGCAGTGTTTCGATCCGGAGCCCACCCAGGTGAAGCTCAGGGTGAGCCCAGTGGAGCTGGTGCTCGCTCCCGGTCAGTCGCGGCAAGTGGAAGTCACCGTCGATCCGGACGTCTGTGACGTGCGCATGATGCGGTTCGAGTCTGCTGACGCCAACGTGGCCGCCGCTCCAGACGACGCTCGCATCGATCTGGTGACCCCGAAGGCCAAGGTCAGCGTCACCGGCAGCGCCGTGGGCAAGACGACGATCAAGGCGCTGTTCCCCACGGGAGACGGCGACGTCACCATCGATATCCCCGTCAACGTGATCAGCGCGGACATCCCTGACTGCACCGGCTCGGGCGCGGGCAAGGTGGATGACGGCGTGACAGTGAGCGGCACCGGCGGTCTCGCCATGGCGTCCCTTGGCTATCCCAAGAACGCGACCATGCCGAACAAGAACAGCTTCATTTGGTCGGTGTCCGCCTTCGACGCCACCATCGCCTGCGCGGCCGACCAGGTCCCGAGCGGCTTCACCAAGCTGGGCCCCGCGGTGACGTTTGGCCCCAGTGACAAGAAATTCCCGAGGGAAATTCCTTTCACCATCCCGATCAACCCGGCGGCGATGCCCGAGCTGGCGCGCCTCCGCCACGTGACGGTCTCCTACACGGGACCGAACGTGAACACTCCGCGCGCCATCCCGATCGCCGATCCGCGCATCATCGAAGACGGCGATGGCTACAAGCTGTACTTCCAGGCGCCCTGGCTCGGTACCTATCAAGCGATCGCAAAGAGCGACGCCGGCACGGTAACGAAGACACGTCGCATCACCCACCGCGCGATAGTCGGCGTGAGCATGGGCGGTGGAGGTACGGCGATGACCGGCTTCCGCAACCACGAGAAGTTCGACGTGTTGGCCCCCCTGGGAGGGCCCGTGGAGTGGACCTGGCTCCTCGGCCACATTCGCAACAACCACATCGGTGGCTTCTTGCCCAACGATGGCACCACCGTGCCCACGGGCTTCCCGGAGTTCCCGGAGACGAAGCTGCCTTACGAGCACCCGTCCTCGTTCAACCGCTGGTGGTACGAGTACCCGAAGAACGGCAACGGTGGCTCGTTCCCCCGCGCGGAGTACGTGCAGATCTTCCGCGACCTGAGCCTGATGTTCGGCAACCCGGGCAGCTACAACCCGCTGCCTGGTGCGGAGCAGCTGCCCGCTGGTGTTCCTCCGGACGACCCCAGCGTGGTTGGAGATCGCACCGATCGTGAGTGCGCCGTGTGGGTGGACCCGATCGGTGGCGATCCCAACGAGACGCACCAGAAGGAGCTCGAGCAGCAGTGTCCCGCGCAG
>JAUILJ010000693.1 GCA_030433055.1 Polyangia bacterium | reverse complement strand
AGCACTCCGAGATCGATGCTGCGGGTCTTCCCACGACTCAACCGCCGCGCGGCGTCTTCGATGGACTCATCGAAGTCGAAGGTCTTGCGAAAGTCGCCTCCCGTTCCCGCGGGGATCAGCGACAGCCGAGGCCCTGGTCTGGCTTCACCCGACGCGTCGAGGTAGCCCTGACTGACCTCGTTGAGTGTGCCGTCTCCCCCGACCACGGCAACGGTTTCGATCCCGGCATCTCGAGCTTCGTTCAGGAGCTCAGTGGCGTGGCCGGGCCCTTGCGTCTCGCGGATTTCGAACTCAACTCCCGCGTGCTGCAGTGCGCGGCGGATCTCCGGGAGCTTCGCGGCGGCACGTCCGCTGCCTGCCTTGGGATTGGCGATGACGTGGGTGCTCATGGTCGCCTGCATCTGAGCACGGCTGGCGTCCGCTTTGCACCCTCCGCGGAGCCCCGGGAGGTCCGCGTCGGGTTCCTCTGGTGAACGGCTCGCGAGCGCGCGCGTGCGAATCGCACTTCCGGCAGCGTGCGCCACCTTGACGGCCTGTCAGCGCCCGGTATCGTAATCTCTCCACAGCCGACCGGCGGACTAGACTACGAGGGGACGAAGTTACAACCCATGGAAACCGATGACGGTCGCAAGCTCTTCGTCGGGGGCTTGCCCGATGTCATCAGCGAAGACGTGCTCCGCCAGCTATTCGAAGCAACCGGCGGAACCGTCGTTGACATCAGTTTGCCGAGAGATCGCAATACAGGGCGTCCTCGAGGCTTCGCATTCGTAACGATGAGCAGCGCCGCGGAGGCCGAGGCCGCGCGGCGTTCACTGGATCGCTCGAGCCAAGCCGGGCGCACCATTTCCGTGCGCGAGTTCCACTCCGAGCCACGCGGCGGCGGCGCGCCTGGGGAGCGCCCGCGACGCGAACGCCCTGAGGGTGGCGGCCCTGCGCGCAGCGGGCCGCCAGACCGCAGCAACGACAAGACGCTCTACGTCAGCAACCTTCCCTACGATGCGAGCCGGGAAGAGCTCGAAGGTCTGTTCGCGGAAGCCAACGCTGGCAGCGTCGCGCGTATTCATCTCCCCACCACTCCGGAAGGCCGTGGTCGGGGGTTCGGCTTCGTGACCATGGACACCACGGAGGCGGCAGAGCAAGCGGTCGTGCTCATGCGCGACGCCGGGTTGCGGGGGCGCAAGCTCCACCTGTCCATCGCCCATCCGCGGGGAGAGCGTCCGCCGCGCCCCGCAGGGCCGGGGGATCGCAGCGGTCCACCGGATCGCGGAGATCGGGAGCGCCCGCCAGTGGAGTACCGTGGGGAGCGCGACTTCGCACCAGAACGCCCTCGCTTCGAGGAGCCGGCTCCTGAAGGAGAACCTCTCCCCCCTGACCGCTTCGAGAGCTTTCGGGGCGGGGGTGAGGACCGCAGGCGCAAGGAGCGCGAGAAGAAGAAGAAGGTCAAGCCGAAGCGGGGCGCGCGAGGCGGAGAGCGTGCGCGTGATCCGAGCCGCTGGGATCGCGACAGCTGGGACGACGACTAGCGGTCCTGGGCAGGCGCTAGAGCACGCAGCTGCCCAGCGCCGCCGCAGGGCGCCGGGCTGGTCTCGAGTCCGCCGCGCGTCCGGAGCCAGCTGTGCGGGCCCGCGCAGGCCGCTGAGGAGTGCCGTGATTTTCGACAGTTAGAAAGCTCTGCCAGGCGCTGACCGGCTCGCCCGCATTCCGTCGGGGTACTCGCTCGAAGCTCTAGCAACAGCTAAGGGACGTAGGCTAAGCTCCAAGAATCAATGGCCAATTCACTGGCCGTGGCAGGGAGACTTAGCGCTTCGATTAGCGAAGCGAATGACCCAGGGTTGGAGAGCGTTGCTTGGCAGGGACGGCCGATTGCACGCGCCCGCAAGTGCGTGCTAGGTACGCCGCTCCCAGCCGGAGAGGCACTTCGACCTTTGGGTTTGGCGCGAACAGCGCGAACGCACTTCAAGCAAGAAACATCTCCTGACCCCCGGACTGGTGAGCCGAACCCCTTACGGCACTTTGGTGCGCCAACGATGGCGCGTACGCAGTTAACCCTTCGCGCTTCTCGAAGCCGCCCTGACAACGTTTCGTTTTGATTCGCCTTCATTCGGAGGCGAGTGTTCTGCCGAGCCACCAAGGTCTGATGGCTCCTTTCGCCACCCTCGGTGGCGCACCTCCTGGACTCGTCGATGATTTTCGACTGGCTATACGGCCTGTTCTCGAATGACCTCGCCATCGATCTCGGTACGGCGACGACCCTGATTTACGTCAAGGGCAAGGGCATCGTTTCGTGCGAGCCATCGGTCGTCGCAGTGCAGCGCGACGCGCGCGGCAGCAAGAAGGTGCTCGCCGTGGGACGCGAGGCGAAGGAAATGTTGGGGCGTACGCCTGGCAACATCCAGGCCATCCGTCCGCTGCGCGATGGTGTGATCGCTGACTTCGAGATCACGGAAGCGATGCTCCGTTATTTCATCAGTCGCGCCCACAACCAGCGCACGCTGGTCAAGCCGCGCATCATCATCTGCGTGCCCTTCGGAATTACCGAAGTCGAGAAGCGGGCAGTCAAGGAGAGCGCTGAGAGCGCCGGCGCCCGTGAGGTGTACCTGATCGAGGAGCCGATGGCCGCGGCCATCGGGGCCGGCCTGCCCATCACGGAGCCGAGCGGAAACATGGTCGTGGACATCGGCGGTGGCACCACCGAGGTCGCCGTGATTTCCCTCGCCGGTATCGTCTACTCGCAGAGCGTACGTGTCGGCGGCGACAAGATGGATGAGGCCATCGTGGCCTACATGAAGCGCAAGTACAACTTGGCGATCGGCGAGCAGACTGCTGAGCGCATCAAGATGACGATCGGCAACGCCTACTCCCTCGAGCAGCAGATCACGATGGAGGTCAAGGGGCGTGACATGGTCGCGGGGATCCCGAAGACCATCCTCGTCAACAGTGACGAAGTCCGAGAAGCGATGAGCGAGCCGATCAACGCCATCGTTGAGGCGGTCCTGCTCGCGCTCGAGCGCACGCCACCGGAGCTCGCGGCGGACATCGTCGACAAGGGCGTTGTCCTCACCGGCGGTGGGGCGCTGCTCAAGAACATCGATGTGTTGCTGCGGGAGGAGACCGGCCTGCCGGTCATGGTCAGCGACGATCCGGTGAGCGCGGTGGTGTTGGGGTCTGGCAAGACACTCGATCACATCGAGCTCCTGAAAGAGGTCACCATCGGCTGAGCCCGAGTGGTGGTGGCGGAAGCAAATGGCGCGCGGTGCTAGCTCGAGGCGCAGTATTGGCTTGAGCGGCCGTGATGACTTGAGCGGCCGTACCCTTCCTCATCTCCGAGCTCCCGCTGTGGGGCGGCGAGGCTGAGCTATGGGCTCCTGGAAGCGTTATCGAGACACGATCCTGGTGGTGCTGCTGCTGGCGCTGCCGTTCTTCGTGCTGCGCACGAGGATCCGCAAGCCCGAGAACATGAGCGTGGTCGACCGTGTGATCATGCGCATCACCACGCCGATCCAGTACGCGTCCGCTGCCATCGCTCGCGGCGTGTCCCGTTTGGTAGGCGACTACGTCTACTTGGTCGACGTCAAGCAGGACAACGACAAGCTGGCGTTCGAGAACGCTCGGCTTCGGGATGAGGTGCGCCAGCTCGAGAACGAGCGAGCCGAGAACCGCAGGCTCAAGCGGTTACTCGGGCTCCGCGACGAAATCCCCCAGGAGACGCTGAGCGCCTTGGTCGTAGGCAAGGACACGACCGAGTATTTCCGTGTGGCACACGTTACGCTGGACGCCCCCAACACTGAGGTCCAGCAAAACATGCCCGTCGTCAGCGTGGACGGCGTAGTCGGCACGGTGTTGCGCGGAGCCGGGGACTCGGTCGACGTGCGGTTGACGGTAGACAGTGGTTTCGGTGTCGACGTGGTCGTCGAGCGCACCGGTGCACGTGGCTTCGTACGCGGAGTAGGGGACAGGAACCGCTACGCCGTCAGCGTGGAGTACGTGAAGCGTTCGGACGAAGTGGACGTGGGTGATTTGCTTCTCACCAGCGGTGTCGGTTGTCGTTTCCCCAAGGGAATTCCCGTTGCTCGGGTAACCAAGGTGGAGAAGCGTGATTTCGGCATCTATCAGACCGTGCAAGCGGAGCCGACCGTGGACTACTCACGCCTCGAGGAGGTGCTCGTTGTGCTCAGCGACACCGAGCGTTGCACCCCTGAAGGCTCCAAGCCGAAGACGCCGTGAGCGATGCGTACGCTGGGTTTGATTGGGATGGGGATCCTGCTGACGTTGATCCAGGGCAACTTGTATCGACTGTTTGGCCCCATCAACCGGCTGTTGTCGTCGCTCACCGGTGTCGGTGAGATCAACGGCACCCCCAGCCTCGTCCTGCCGCTGGTGATCTATTTGGGCGTGCACGAACTGTCGATGCCTCGGGGAGCGTTGATCGCCTTCGTGCTCGGCTACCTGATCGACGTATTCGCGGGGGCGCCGCTGGGTTTATTTGCCTTCGTGCTGGTCAGCGTCTGGTGGCTTTCACGCATCGCAGGGGTCAGGCTTACGGCCCAAACCAAGCTCACCCAGATGTCTCTCGCCTTCTTTTTCGCGCTGATCGAGGCCGGTATCGTGTTGATGCTGCTTGCGATCTTCGGGGCTGATGCCCACCGCCCAGTGGAGCTGGTGGGGATCGCTGTGCCCCACGCGTTGTCGACTGCGCTCTTCGCGCCCTTCGTCTTTGCCATGGCCCAGCGCATCCACGGCGGGGCAGGTGCCGGGGCCGCCGGGAGCCCGTCGACGTGACGATCCTGGTCCAGCGGTCTGACGTGGGCGAGTTCCGGCGGCGCTACAGCTGGATGGTACTCGCCGTGCTGCTCACGTTCGGCATCTTGATTGGCCGTCTGGTGCAGCTGCAGCTCATCGAGCACGATCTCCACCACG
>JAUILJ010000692.1 GCA_030433055.1 Polyangia bacterium | reverse complement strand
AGATTGACGAGGCCCCATGTTGCCGATTCGCGACATCAACCCGACGCGCAGTACTCCTTATCTGACGTACGCGCTCATCGCCTTGAATATCCTCGTATTTTTGGGGGAGAGCATGCTCTCCATGCTGGGGGTTCAAGGCCTCGGGTTCACGTTCGGTGTGGTGCCAGCTCGCTTTGTGGCGGACCCGCTGCTGGAGGCACCGACGATTCTGAGCTCCATGTTCCTCCACGCGAGCTTTGGGCACCTCGCGGGGAACATGCTGTTCCTCTACATCTTTGGCGACAACATCGAGGACGCGCTGGGGCGTCCGCGCTTCGCGGTGTTCTACGCGTTGAGCGGCGCAGCGGGCGCGTTGGCGCAGGTGCTGATCGATCCAGCCAGCCAGGTGCCCATGGTGGGTGCGTCTGGAGCCATCGCGGGGGTGCTCGGGGCGTACCTCGTGCTGTTCCCACGGGCGAAGGTGCTGATCCTCAACACCATCCCTCCGCTGTGGTTCATCCTGGGCTTCACCTTCTTCGCGCCGGCGTGGCTCGTGTTGGGCTTCTGGTTTCTGGTTCAGAACCTGATGCCAGCGCTCGGTGAGCTAGCTGGCTTCGGCGGCTCTCAGGTAGCGTTCTTTGCCCACCTGGGAGGGTTCATCCTGGGCTTGCTGCTGATACGTCCCCTCAGCTGGGGCCGCTCCCTTGCCAAGGTGGAGCGCTGGGATGGCTGGCGCAGGCCTGTGCCAGGGCCACCCATTGGTGCCACGCGGCAAGCGGAGGCGCAGCGCAACCCGCGCGTACGCGTGATCGACGTCACCCCGAATCGCTTCGACGGTCGCTGGGGCGAGTAGACTCGCGGCGGGCAGCTCAGCTGGGCGCGTACGCGGGCCCAGCGCAGCCAGCGCTCGGGGAGGATGGCTCAGCCTGGGAGCCTGCAGCCGCCGCCCTCGAGCCTGCAGCCGCCGCCCTCGAGCCTGCAGCCGCCGCCCTCGAGCCTGCAGCCGCCGCCCGACTCAGACGCCGATGAACAGCCGGTGGGCGAAATTGCGCTCGAGCTTGGCGCGGAGCACCTTGTCCGCGGCGGTCTCGATGTCGTACTCGATGCGCTTGAACTCGAAGCGCTTCTTTTCCGTGTCGAAAACCGTGAAGCTGGCTCGGTTGTCGTAGTCGCGCGGCTGGCCCACGGAGCCAACGCTCACGATGTACTTACGATCGGGGGCCAGCTCGAAGTCCACCGGCGGGAGCTCTTCCACGCTCGACTGAGTGAGCGCGAACACCTTGCACAGGTGCGAGTGGCCGATGAGCGTGATGTGTCCCAGCTCGTCGAAGATGGGAAGGCACTCGCGCGCCTGCTCCGGCGCGAAGATGTACTCGAACTCTTCGAGGCGAACGGGCGACCCGTGGCAGAGGTGGACGCCGATGTCGTCGAGCTTTACCGAGTAGGGCAGCTGCCGCAGCCACTCCATGTTCTGTTCGGAGAGCATGGAGGCGTGGGTGTCCAGCGCCTGTCGGGCGGCCTCGTAGTAGTACGAGTAGTCCATGCGCCCAGCGACCGCGGCATCGTGGTTGCCCAAGATGGTGGCTTTCGCCGTCTCACGCACCATGTTGGAGCACTCGTTGGGCGAGCCTCCATAGCCGACCGTGTCCCCAAGGCAGTAATACTCGTCGATGTTTTCATGACGGTATGCCTCGAAGACCGCGCTCAGCGCTTCGTAGTTGGCGTGCGTGTCGCTGAAGATGCCAATGCGCATCGTGAGTGAAGGATGAGGGTAGCACGAGGTGCCGAGGTTACGTCCCGGAACTTTCTATCGAATGGACCTCGTGAGGCTGCAAGAGCGTTTTTGCGGCGTTTGGAAGTTCTTGAGCGCGGCGCTCAGTCTCGAAGCGGCGACAGGCGGGCGTGGCGCTGTCCCGGGGGCTCAGTTCGTTGCTCGATTTGGCGCTCTGCCGGGCGCTGTTCGTGGCCTCGGCGATCCTCGTAGGATGCCGGGTATGAGACGCGGCCCGCCAGATGAAAAGGGTTGTTTCGCAGCGGTTCCCTGGCAGGAATAGCGCCGTGACCAGCGATGAATTCGATCAGGAGGAGCTCGAGGAACAGGACCTCGTGGGCGGAGCCCCCGAGAGCATTCTCGAGCTGTGCTTGGCTGCGGGCAGGTTCGTCCACGCCGCTGTGGGGATCGAAGTCGACCAGACCTCGGACACGCTTTCCCTCGTCGACCACTACCTGGTGGGCGCCAGGGGGACGCTGGACGAGCGACCTGAGCTGGTGCCTCTGATCACGCGCAGCGTTGGCGCCTACTTCGGTGAGGTGATCCGCTCGTTGATGAACGGCTTCTGGATTGTGCCTAGCGATGACGTTCATGGCTGGCTGGTGTGTTCGAGCGAGGTCTTCGTCTCTCTCAACCCAGTCGGCGCGGTCTACGACGCGCTCTACGGGCACCGCGACCACGACGGCCCTAGCTCCGAGTTGCGACTCGACCGTGAAGACGCAGCGTTGGTGGACCAACGGCTATCGCTCCTGCCAGAGGTTCGAGAAGAGGACTTCCATCTGCTGACGACGCGTTTCGACGTGATCGAGATTGCCGTCGCTGCACTGAGGGAAGCCGCCGCGCGAGACGGGCACCAGGAGGTGCGCTTCGAGGCGGACGACTACCTGACCCAGGCCCGCTGAAGTAGGGCTCATGCATTGCCGCGGGGCAACGATGCCTCGGCGGCGGCGGCCAGCCGGAGCTAGGGGACCGCTCCGGCGTCGGGGCTGACCTCTTCACTCCCCAAAAGCACTCGGGCGGGCAACGCGATCTTGGTTGCAGGCGTCACGTTGGCCCCCAGGAAGTCGCGCCAACTCAGGTTGTAGTAACTCTTGGTCGGCCCGATCACGTAGGTTTGGCCGAGGGGTTCCACCCAAGCAACGGGCACACCGTCGAGCAGTACATAGCGCAGCCCGTCGCTGTGATTGACGGCGCGCAGCCCTTCGCCTGGTGCGTCGGGCCCCGGTGCGATGCCTTCGCTCTCGGAGCGCCGCATCGCGGTCAGATCCTTCTGGTCCAACAGGATGCCTGTGGTCTGTGGCGGGAGCTCGCTGGGCTTGACGAGCGCGCCTCCCGGAGGGACGCGCATGTCACCAACGGGTAGATCCGTTCGCCGCGTGAGGCTGCTGACGCTCAGGTTGATGCTCCCACCGGGCTTCCAGCGAAAATGAGCTGCGACCGGCACCAGACCTGGCTTGCACGCCTCGCTGTTCGGGTCCACCGCGACTAATTCCACGAGGAAGCGACAGAAGAGCGTCCCCGTGTTGGTCCCCGCAACCTTTGCCTGCTCGAGTGTCAGTGTCCCAAAGGCTGAACTCAGCTCCACCTTCGCGGTCTCGAAGCCGAGCTTCGAACCCTTGCCTTTTGCGCTCAGCTTGCCCTTGACCAGCGGTGTGACGTCGGAGCGCCGCTCGCCGAACAGCGCACGCAGACCTCCGGGAGGCACGCTGCGGTAGGCGCGACGATTGGGCCAAACCACGATGTGCCCCGTGCGGTCGTTTCGGCTGCGCAGCTCCGTGGTGGGCGGCAGGGGGAACACGACGCTGTCCAGACTGATACGCATGCGTCCCGCGTTCGCCAGGTCGACGTTCATGCGTGGCGTCGTCTTCTCGCGTAGGACCTGGGTCGCTTCGGTGTTGGCGGCAGCGCCGGCCGGTGCCTTGTCCGAGTTGTTCCAGTCCCAGAGCACCTGCAAGGTGATTCCGCCGTTGTCACGGAAGGCGACATCGTCGCTCGCGAGCGCTTCGTCGGAGCGCAGCGGGACCGGCGGAGGAGCTCCAGCGTCCGGAGGTATGATCAGGTGCCCCGCGGAATCCGCGGGGATACCAACGATGCCTCCGTCGAAGACCTTGGGCTGCAGCTCAGGTCGCAGCTCTGGCTCGCTCCCGCTGGCCAGCGGCGCAGGCTTGATGCTCGCGTTGGGGCTCGTGCCTTTGCCGGTCGGCTCTGGTGGGCTGTCGTCACACCCAACGACGCCGCCCAGCGTGAGCCCGGCTGAGAGCAGGACTGCCACCAAGGGCGCCGTGTTGGGAAGGCGAATGGTCATCCCTGGCGGAAATCCTGGATCACGCGCACGTTGGATGCCAGCTCGGGCGGGTTGGGCGCATGCTGTGTCAAGAGCAGGAAGTGCGTTGCCTCGGGGAAGAACTCGTGGAAGACATTGCAGTTTCCAGGCTCATTGTCGAAGGTCGCCACGACGCGCCCGATGCGCTCAAGCTCCGGCGTCACTGCTCGCTTGAAATCGAGGTCCGGAGTCTCGAAGTCCGGCTTCAAGACCAGCTCGGTGCCCGGAACGCCGACGGGGAAGCCGCGGTCTCGCAGGCTCGCCAAGCTGCCGAGCGCCATGTTGGGTAGATCGCGCCCAGTGAAGTAGGCCAGATTGCCGCCTGCTTCGTAGCAAGCGCGCGCAAACTCCACGGCGCCAGACAGCGGGATGTCGTGCACCAGCGTGTCGTCGCGGAAGAACCGCTGCTTCCAGACCTCCAACGCCTCACCCACCAGGGCCTCGTCCACGCCACGAGCCCGCAGCGCATCGGTGACCAAGTAGCCGAGTTGCTGGGGGTCCAGGCCGCGGATGGCTGCGGTAGCCTCCGGGTGGGCGGCCGCCCAGTGCTCCGCTGCCTCCTGGAGGATTGCGACGGTGCGGGGTCGGTTGTCGAGCAAGGTACCGTCTAGATCGAACACCACGACCGCGCGTTCGGCGTTCGAGCTGCGGGCTTTGCAGGCGTCAACGACGGCTTGCAGTTCCTTGCTCTGATGGGAGAGCGAGAGGGCGGTGAACATTCTAGGCTCCTTCGGGGCGGCCGCGGCCAATCAGCTGCGAGGCGGTGATTCCGCGGGCGGCGCAGTATTCAGCGATGCCCAGTCGTACTTTGTTGGCGGCGAGGGGGTCGGAGAAGTTTGCGGTG
>JAUILJ010000691.1 GCA_030433055.1 Polyangia bacterium | reverse complement strand
GTTCACGACTTCTGAAATGGCGTCGAGGAACTCCTCAGATAGAACCATATGATTTTTGTATTCACCTGGATAGGTATTCGCGACCTGCTCACGCAGTTGCCCCACGGAAACTGGGAGTTCGATCGCCACCCGCTCTGCGCTCCGCGCGAGCCGCTCCAGGTGCTCGTCGAGCGCGTACGGCTCACCCTCATAGGTACGAATCGTCTCGAAGACCGAGTCACCGTAGAGGAAGCCTCGGTCAAACACACTGACCTTTGCCTCACCCGGTGAGACGATGGTGCCGTCGATGGAAACGAGAGTAGCCATCCACCCGTGCAGTTACACCCGAAGCGTTCCTGGTCAAGGCCCGCGGGTGAGCAGGGGGTGAGACGCGCCGCTCAGGCCTCGGGGCCCCCTGCACCAGTCGTGCAGGGCAAGCTCCGCTCGGCGCTCGCTCTCCAGCAAATCCTGCGTCAGCCGTTCCGCGCTCGAGGGCTCTCGAGGCTCGCCGATCACCACACACACCCGGCTGAACGGCAGAGGCACCTGAAAGCGGTCCCAGGCGCGCCGAAACATGAAACTCCGCTGGTACGCGATACCGAGCGGAACCAAATGGGCACCGCTCAAGCGGCTCGCCAGCACCGCGCCCCCCTTCGCGCGCCGCCGCGGTCCTCGGGGGCCATCCACCGCCAGCGCGATGTCCGCCGTGGGCACCCCACGCACCAGCTGACGAAGTGCCGCGCCTCCCCCCCGCGAGGAGGAACCACGCACCACCGAGAACCCGAAGCTGCGCATGGCCGCGCACTGGAGATCGCCATCTTTGGACCAGCTCACGAGCACCTGAGTGGCCTTCAGGCGTGGCAACCCCAGCAAGCCCAGCTGGCCGCCGTGCCAGAACGCAAACACGCTCGAGCCTTCGGGAGGCGCACCGAGGACTCGCACGCGCAGCGTCCACAAGAGCGCGCGCACCAGGACCGCCAGGCAACGACCGAGCAACGCGCGTCCGCCGCCGCGTTCGCCCCGCGCTGGCGGCTCCGTGGGGAGGCTACGCGGGGCTACGGCACGCAGGTCGGAGGGGGTCAGCCCTTCAGCTCCCCGAGGAGCTGCTTGGCCTCCTCCAGGTCTCCATCCGCCTGGATCGCGCGCTCGAGCATCTGGATCGCCTTGGGCTTCTCTCCGAGCCCGCTATGCACCCTGCCGAGGTTCAGGAACACCTCCGCCTTGGTGATGGGCGACTTGTCATCGAGCTTCTGAAGCAGCAGCGCACGGAACATCTGCTGCGCTTTCTTCAGATCGCCCGCCTCGAGGCTGACGCTCCCCAGCTGCTTGAGGACGCTCACGTTGCCGGGCTCGATGCGGAAGGCTTTGTCGAGCTCCTCGAGCGCTCGCTCTTGCTCGCCATCTGCCAAGTACGCCGTCGCGAGGCGGCGGTGGATGTCGCCGAGCTCCTTCGACCGCTTTCCGCCGTAGCTCTCGACGATGCGCTCCAGCACTTCGACCGCAGCCTTCCCTCGACCGCTCCCGCTGTATGCGTCGCACAGGGCGAGCATCAGATCGCGGTCGTCTGGCTTCAAGGCGCTGGCTCGCTCGAGCATCTCGGCGCTCGCGGCCATGTCCTTGCGTTTGTCGGCGTGCAGCTCTGCAGCCTTCACCAGCAAGCCGACCTTCGCTTCGACGTCTTCGGTCGCCTCGGCGTCTTCGGCGATGTGTGTCGCCAGCTTTTCCCATGCGGAAAGCTTGGTGTACAGCGTGGAGACGCGCTCCCGAAGCTCGATGTTGCGAGCGTCGTGCGTCAGGCCACGCTCGAGTGCCTCGGCTGCTGACTCGACGTTGTCGAGGCGTTCGTAGGCGTCCGCCAAGTCGGTCGCGAGCTTGACCGCGTCCTCGCCTGAACTCTGATCCAGCAGTCGGCTGACGACGTCCGCTTCGTTCTGGTGTTCGTCCTTCGCGTGGTACAGCCGAGCCAATGCCTCCAGCGCGCCGCGGTGGGTAGCGTCGCGCTCCAGGACCGAGCGGTAGGTATCGATGGCCTTCTGGCGGTCGTTCAGCCGTGACTCGTAGATCTCTCCGAGGCGAACCTCGAACGTGAGCTCGGCGTCGGTGTCACCTCGCTCCTTCGCCGCAGCGATTTGCTCCTTGAGCAGCTCGGCGAGCTCTTCGTCACGATCGGTTTGCTCGTACAGCTCGCTCAACGCCACGACGGCGTCGGCCCGGCTGGGCTCATCGTAGAGGACGGAGCGCAACAGCTCGATCGCCGTGTCCGGCAGATTGAACTTCTCACGGTTGAGCTGTGCGAGTTCCATCCGAAGCTCGCTGCGCTCCGAGGGAGAATCAGCGATGTCGACCAGCCGCTCCAGCAAGCGCCCCAGCTCGTCGAAGCGCTCGGATCCCGCGAACAACTCGCGCAATGCCTTGGACGCCTGGGTGTCGGTCGGCTCGTCTTCGAAGAGCGCCTCGAACAGCTCGATGGCCCGATCGGCGTCCTTGAGCTTCTCCTGAGCGATCGTCGCCGCGCGGAGACGCAGCTCACGGAGGATGCCCGCGTCTGCACGGAGCTCCGCCCGCCGCACCAGGAGGTCGAACGTCTCCTGATAGTCCTCGGCTGCCTCCCGGAGCTCAGTCAGCTCCGACAGTGCCCATAGGTTGCCATCGTCCAGCGATAGCAGCTCCCGGAGCAGCGACTCCGCCAGTTCACTGTCATTCAACCCATCCGCGAGCTCCTTGGCCTGCTGGAAGAGCGTCTCACGCAGCGCGATGTCCAGCTGGAGCTTCGCGCGGCGCCTCAAGGTCGCGATCAGGTCCCGCTCGCGACCATCCACCCGCTGCAGCTGCTCGAGCTGCACGAGCACCTCGTCGCTCTCCGCGTCGTACTCGAGCGCCTTGAGCAATGCAGCCTCGGCAGCTGCGGAGTCCTCGACCTTGTCGCGGTACCAGCCGGCCAGCTTCAGGCACAGCTCCTTGGCGAGATCGGGGGTGAGGTCCTCCTTGGCGTTGATCGCGTCTCGCAACGCCGCCGCGGCGCCCTCCCAGTTGGCGGTGATCGGCGCCAAGCGCTCCAACTCCGCCAGCAGCATTCCATCACCGGGATCGTCGTTGAGCCCTTGCTGAAGCACTCGCTGCGCAGCGGACGCGTCCTGGCAGTCGTCCTCGAGCACCTTCGCCAGATTCCGACGCATGTCGATGCGCTCCGTCGGTGAGTCGGCGAAGCCAACGCGCTTCTCATACAGTCCAGCGAGGTCCTGGGTGCGCCCCGCGGACCGGTACACTTCCTCCAGGAGTTCCGCGACTTCCTCGAAGAGATCCCGATCGGAAGTCAGGCTCTCCAGTGCCTTGGCGGACGGCTCGTGCCCCGGCACGCGCTCGAGGGCCATCCGCAGCGACCCGAGCCCCCTGGCGGGCTCACTGAACTTCTCGATCTGGACCGTAGCCAGGCGATGGTAGATCGCCGCCTGCTCGCCTTCGTCCGCGTCCAGCAACGCGCGACGCTCGAGCACGTCCGCCAGCGACTGGAAGTCTTCCACCTTCTCGTACAGGCGATCGAGGGCCAGCAAGAGCTCAGGCTGATCGCCCGCCTGCTCGACGGCCCTGGAGTAAGCATCGATCGCTCGCTTGGGGTCCGCGAGGTGATTCTCAGCCACGGCACCCAAACGCGAGAACAGATCCCTGACCAGATCCGGATCGAACGTGGCCTGGGCTCGCTCCTCGAGCGCCGCGGCGTACTTGCCCCAGCCGTCGCTCTGCTCCGCCAGACGCTCGATGTCGCCATGCAACTCGGCGGAGTCGGGAGTTTCGCTCAGCGCGCGCAACAGCGCGTCCACCGCCTTGGCAGGCTCCTCCAGGTTGATCTCGTAAACGAGACCAATGGTCCGGAGCGTATCGCCCCGCTGCAGCGGGTCGGTCTCGACGCTCAGCCGTAGCTCGAGCACCTCGACCAGCTCGGCATGAGCCGCGCTCTGCCGCAGCACAGGCACGAGGATCTCCGCGACGCTGCTGCGTAGGTCCTCGTGCTCCTCGCCTAGCTTCCGCACGGCACCACGCGCCTCGACATCCTCCGGCGCCTCGTCGAGCACCAGGCGGTATGCATCGAGAGCTTCGTCGAAGCTCTGCAGCTGTCCGCCCAGGATATCGCCGATCTGCTTGCGCAGCGTCACCCGAGCCCCTTGGTCCTCCTCCGTACTCGCCTCCAGTTTGAGGTTGTCGAGGAGCTCGGGCCAGCGCTCCTCGGCGCGATACAGTCGGTCCAGGGAACGCAGCACGGCCTTGTCACCTGGCTTCGTGCTCAGCGCCCGCACCAGCGAGTCGATGGCGCTCGGCCGATCCTCGAGCCGCTCTTCGTAGACCTTGGCAGCCGCGACCAGTAGGTCATAGCGGAGGTCCACGTCGTCGTCGTCGCACAGCTCGACCCGCTGCTGATACAGCTCGACCAGGCGGGCCGCTTCGCTCTCCCCTGATCCTTGCTTCTCCAGGTACAGATCAGTCAAGCAGTCGATGGTGAAAGCGCTGTCTGGGTCCAGCTCGATGGCGCTCTCGTACGCTTCGATGGCGCCCGCGTTGTCCTCCAGCATGTCGCGCTTGGCTTCGCCTACGCGACGCCAAATGCTGGCCCGCTCCTCGTCGTCGAGCACCAGATCGGCCTTCGCCACGAGCACCCGAACGAGCGCGTTCCAGTCGCTGAGCAGCGTGGCGAGTCCCTCCAGCTTCGAGACGGGCTCGAGGTCTGCCTCGTCGACCTGACGCAGCCGCTCATACACGTTGAGCGCGGCGCGCGGGTCGTCCCGGTGCTTGTCGTGTACTTCCGCGAGGTAAGCGAGGACCTCTCTCGCGCTGAGCAAATCTGGCTTCTTGTCGAGAATGCTCGTGTAGGTGTCGGCCAGCTCGTCCCAGGCGTCCGTCTGCTCCGTGAGCCGCTGATATTCCCCGCGCACCTCGCCGTCTTCGGGG
>JAUILJ010000690.1 GCA_030433055.1 Polyangia bacterium | reverse complement strand
TCTTGCTGGGGCCATGGATGTCGTCCGGAAGCCGACCAAGAGCCGCGCAGCCCTGCGACGGGCGCTGTGGGCTGGAGCTGCCCTCGCCGTGGTCACGAGCGTCGTGGGCCTGGCGTGGCCTCGACAGGAGGCCGCTCGGCACGTGGACCGCGCCGGTGTGTGGACGGAGACGGTGCAGCGCGGCGACCTGGTCCGGCAGGTGCTCGCTCAGGGCACGCTGGTTCCAGAGCAGGTGCGCTGGCTGAGCGCCGAGAGCGCCGCGCGGGTGAAGCGAATTTCCGTACGGCCAGGTGAGGCGGTCGAGAAGGACAGCGTCGTCTTGGTGCTGGAGAACTCCGAGCTCGAGCTAGCCGCCCTGGAGGCAGAGCGCGCCGCAGCCACCGCCGCCTCGATGCTGATTCAACTAGATGTCCGCACGGATATAGAACGGCGCTCCCACGAAACGCAGCTCCTCGCGCTACGCAAGGATCTCAAGCAAGCTGTGCGTGACGAAGGCCTGATCAACCGCCTCGAGCCGAACGGATTGGTGAGCGCTCAGGCAGCAGGAACCGCACGAGAGAGCGCGGCGAGCCTGCGTGAGCAGGTGAAGAGCGAACGAGCGCTGGAGAAAGCGTTGACGCGAGGGCGACAGCGTCAGTTGGCAGCTCAGCGAAGTGAGGGCCAACGCCTGCAAGAAATCGCCGCCTTTCGCAGGAGGCAGCTCGCGGCGCTCGAGGTCAAGGCGGGGATCGCCGGGATCGTGCAGGAGATCCCCCTCGAGAGCGGTCAGTGGGTGGCCATTGGAACGACGCTGGCCAAGATCGCCAAACCCGACAAGTTGAAGGCGGAAGTGCGAGTCTCCCAGCAAGACGCGGGCAGTGTGCGTCGCGGAATGAGCGTCCGCTTCGAGTCACCTGCAGGGGACTTTCGAGGCCACGTGGAGCGCGTCGACCCTGCGGTCGTCGCGGGCAGCGTACGGGTGGAGGTGGCGCTGGACGGCCAGCTCCCGAAGGGAGCGCGCGTCGATCAGAGCGTCACCGCCCACATCGAGGTCGAGACGCTGCACGACGTGCTGTACGTGGCCCGGCCCAGTGGAGTGCAAGAATCCAGCAGCGCGCCGCTGTATCGCCTGCGCGACGGCGGGAGCATCGCGGATCGCATTACCGCACGGCTAGGCCGCGCGTCCAACAAACACATCGAAGTTCAAGGCGGCCTCAGCGAAGGAGACGAAGTGATCGTCTCGGATACTTCGAGCTGGGAGTCCGCCGATCGAGTGGCCCTCGACTGACCACAGCGCCAGCCGCGCATCAAGACCGAATAGCCCAGAGACCGAAAGCCCAGCGCCAACGCTGCAAACCTTGGAGTGACCCGTGGAAGACTCGACCCCTAACCCCCAAACCCTGCCCCCGCCGAGCGGAGGCTCGCCCTTGATCCGACTCGACGGCATCAAGAAGGTGTTCCTCACGACAGAGCTGGAAACCCATGCGCTCAGCGAGGTGCACCTCGAGGTCAGCTCCGGCGATTACGTCGCCATCGAGGGGCCATCGGGGTCGGGAAAGACGACGCTGCTCTCGATCCTGGGGCTGCTCGACGTTGCTTCCTCGGGGCAATACTTGCTCAAGGGAAAGAACGTCCAGGGGCTGGGCGCAACGGAGCGCGCGCGCATCCGCAACCAGGAGATTGGCTTCATCTTCCAGACCTTCAACCTGATCGGGGACCTGAGCGTCTGGGAGAACGTCGAGCTACCGCTACGCTATCGGGGCCTCAGCGCGAGCGAGCGCAAGCGCCGGGTGAACGACGCCCTCGACAAGGTGCAGATGTCCCATCGCAAGCAACACATGCCGAGTCAACTGTCTGGAGGTCAGCAGCAACGGGTAGCTGTGGCGCGCGCAGTCGCCGGCGACCCCAGCGTATTGCTGGCTGACGAGCCGACAGGCTCCCTCGACTCGAAGAACGGAGACGCCGTGATGGATCTGCTCGACGAGCTGCACGCTCAGGGCGCGACGATCTGCATGGTCACTCACAGTCGCGAGTACGCGCGCCGCGCCACGCGTGCCGTTCACCTATTCGATGGCCGCGTCGTTGAAGACGTGACCCGCGCAGCCTGAGGGAGCCATGAGCGAGCTACTCTTCGACGTTCGATTTTCCCTGCGTCAATTACGTCACAGCCCCGGCTTCTTCGCGACGCTGCTGGCCGTGCTGATCGCTGGCATCGGCGCCAGCACGGCGATGTTCAGCATCGCCGAGAGCCTGTTCATGAGGCCGCTGCCCTACAAGGACGCGGAGCAGCTGGACATGATCTGGCTGACTCAGCCACAGTTCCCTCACACGCCCTTCTCATACGCCGACTTCACTGATCTGCGCGAACAGAGCGAGAGCTACGCCACGGTCGCCTCGGTGGACTATGTGGGGCTCTCCTTGAGCGCGCCGGGCGCGGAACCAGAGTTCATCACCGGGGCCAACGTCAGCGCGGACTTCTTCGATCTGTGGCAACAGGCACCGCTGCACGGGCGCTACTTCACGGCCGAGGACGACAAGAAGGGCGCGCCCCGGGTGGTGGTCATCGGCTCCGACCTGTGGAAGCGACGTTTCAGGGCTGATCCAGGCATCATTGGTCAATCCATTTCGCTGAACGGCGGCGAGTACACCGTGATCGGAGTGGCCCACGAAGGCTTCCGCTTCGCCGGTGTCTACTCCAACGACTGCCAGATCTGGGTGCCCCTGCACGTCGCTCTCGAGGAGCTGGACGACTGGGGCCGCGGCAACCACTTCCTGCACGTCATGGGCCGGCGGAAGCCGGGAGTGTCCAAGGCCACCGCTCAGGCCGAGGCGAGCTCGATCCTGGCGCGACTCGAGGCCAAGTACCCGGACACGAACTCCAAGGTGGGCACCGACATCATCACGCTCCACGAGGCCTTGGTCGGCGACGCGCGCTCTTCCGTGTGGATGCTCTTCGGCGCGGTTGGACTGGTGTTCTTGATCGTGTGCGCCAACGTGGCGAGCCTGCTGTTGACTCGCGCTCAAGGGCGCCGGGCGGAAATGGCTCTACGCGCCGCCCTCGGCGCACCGCGTTCACGCATCGTTCGCCAGCTGATCACCGAGTCGATCGTCGTCTTCATGCTCGGCGCCTTCGGCGGCAGCGTGCTGTCCTTCTGGCTGGTGGAGCTGTTCCGCGACGGCCTGCTCGATGGCTCGGCCAGCATCGTCAACGTCTCGGTGGACTGGGTCGCGTTGATGGCCACCTCGGGTGTCTGCGCCCTGTGCGGAGTGGCGTTCGGGCTGATTCCAGCGCTCTCCGTGTCATCGACGGAGCCGCAGGTAGTGCTCAAGTCTTCGGCCGCGCGCTCCGGCGTGAGCACGAAGCAGCGGCTCGTCCGCTCGGCCTTGGTCGTCGCTCAGGTCACGCTGGCCTGCGCGCTCTTGATCGGCAGCTCGCTAGCCTTCCGCGGCTTCTCGCGCATCGCGGAGACGCCCCTCGGCATCGACTCGAGCAACATCGAGGTTGGGCGCCTCACGCTGATCGGAAAGGCCTACGAGTCCCGCGACGCTCAAGCCGCCTTCGTGCACGCCTTCCAGGAGAAGCTCGCGGCGATCCCCGGAGTGACTCACGTCATCATCAACAGCTGCATGCCGATGATGGGCTCCAACAACAACGGCTCCTTCTTGATCGAAGGCAAGCCTGACTGGGCACCTGGCGAGCGTCCTAGCCTCGAACGCAACATGGTCAGCCCGGGTTATTTCGCAGCCATCGGCACGCCGTTGCTCAAAGGTCGGGACTTCAACGCCGCAGACAACGCATCCTCACGGAAGGTCATGATCATCAGCCAGACCGCAGCGGAGAAGTTCTTTCCCGGTCAAGATCCCATCGGCAAGCGCATCGACTGGGGCGCCAACCAAGAAAAGGGCGAGGTGTGGCGCGAGATCGTCGGCGTGTCCGCAGACGTGCGGCGCAATGGCCCCTACGAAGAGCCCCGAGCAGAAGCCTTCGTACCGTTCTCCCAGAGACCGGAGCAGTACGTCTCCTTCGGCGTGCGCACTCGGGATCTCGCGTCCACGGCGAAAGCCATCCCCGCGGCGGTCCAGGCCGTGGACCCAGCGCTCGCGGTCGCCTCACTCCAGAGCTATGACAATCGCATCGCGGGGCGCACTTCCAGTCAACGCTACGCTGTCAGCATGCTGTCCGCGTTCGCCATCGCCGCGCTGGTGCTCGCCGGCATGGGGATCTTCGGCCTGGTCTCCTACTCCACGGAGCAGCGCACTCGTGAGCTGGGTTTGCGCATGGCCCTGGGCTCGCCGCCCTCCGCCGTGATGCGCCTGGTGGTCGGTGGCGGCCTGCGGCTCTTGGGGGTTGGCACGGCGCTCGGCCTGATCGGCGCGGTGTGGATTGGCCGCAGCCTCGAAGCGTCCATGCCCGGGGTCGAGCGCTTCGACCTGACCATCTTCGGCGTGATTCCCCTGTTGTTGATGCTGATCGGCACCTTCGCTTGCCTGCTGCCAGCCTGGAGAGCCATGCGCATGCCCCCAGCGACCGCTCTGCGGTATGAGTGAGCAGGTGACGCGATGAACCAGAACAGCAAGCACAGGCCCAAGGTCCTGGTCGCAGACGACCAGAGCGACATCCTCGCGGCGCTGCGCTTGCTGCTCAAGCAGAACGGCTACGACTGTATCCCCGCGGCAACTCCTGGAGAGGTTTTGCAACAAGTCCAGACCCAGGACCTCGACCTGTGCCTCGTGGATATGAACTACGCCCGAGACACGACCTCCGGCGGTGAGGGACTCGAGCTAGTGAGCAAGCTCGGGGAGCTGGCTCCGGAGGTCCCAGTATTGGTGATGACGGCGTGGAGCAGCGTTCCGAGCGCCGTCGAGGCGATGAAGCGCGGCGCTCGAGACTACCTGGAGAAGCCCTGGCACAACGAGCGGCTGCTAGCGACGGTGAAGCTCCACGTCGAGCTGCGCCAGGCA
>JAUILJ010000689.1 GCA_030433055.1 Polyangia bacterium | reverse complement strand
GACATGGCGAAGCTCGGATTCGATCCGAAGCCACTGGAAGACTTCCTTTGGGCCATCCATCAACCCTGGGGCATGGTGCTCGTCACCGGGCCCACCGGTTCTGGAAAGACGACCACGCTGTACTCCGCGCTCAGCGACCTCAACCGACCCGAGGCCAACATCAGCACCGCGGAAGACCCGGTTGAGTACAACCTCCACGGCATCAACCAGGTGCAGATGCACGATGACATCGGCCTGAACTTCGCGATGGCTCTGCGAGCCTTCCTGCGCCAGGACCCAGACATCATCATGGTCGGCGAGATCCGCGACTTCGAGACCGCGGAGATCGCGGTCAAGGCGGCTCTCACGGGCCACATGGTGCTTTCGACGCTGCACACCAACGACGCGCCAGCCACCATCTCCCGCCTGCTCAACATGGGCGTTGAGCCGTTCCTCATCACCGCCAGCGTCAACCTGGTGCTCGCCCAACGCTTGGCCCGGCGCATCTGCAACGACTGCCGACGGGAAGTCCCGGTGGAACAGTCGATCCTGACCGACTTGGGCGTTCCCGAGGCCGACTGGCCCGAGATGAAATTCTTCCGTGGCCAAGGCTGTGCGACCTGCAACAACTCGGGGTTCAAGGGTCGCGTGGCCCTGTACGAGGTGATGCGCTTCACCGACGATCTGAAGGAGCTGGTCCTCCAGGGCGCGTCGACCGCAGAGCTCAAGACGGCAGCCATTCGCGCCGGGATGTTGACGCTACGCATGAGCGGCATCCACAAGATCGCGGAGGGAATCAGCACCCCGGAAGAGATCATGCGCGTTACCATGGCTGACTGAGGCGCTGTGTCTGCTCGCCCGCGGCGTAGCGGGCGAGCACCCCAGTGTCGCCCAGGCACGCGCTGGGCCATTCGCCACGCGGAATCAGCGAAACGGAAGATCAGGACCTCATGACCCAACAGGATGGCCTCAAAGTAAACCTCCACCAGCTGCTGCGCGCCATGATCGAGAAGGGCGCCAGCGACATGCACATCACGACCGGGTCACCTCCCCTGCTGCGCATCGACGGCGCCATCGTGCCGCTCAAGCTGCCGCCCCTCGGTCCGGTGGAGACCAAGCAACTCTGCTACTCCGTGCTGACTGAGGAGCAGAAGATCAGCTTCGAGCGCACGAAGGAGCTCGACCTTTCCTTCGGAGTGAAGCAGCTATCGCGTTTCCGCGCGAATATCTTCATGCAGCGCGGCGCGGTGAGCGGAGCGTTTCGAACCATCCCGTTCAAGATCCTGACGTTCGAGGAGCTCGGCTTGCCGGCGGTGGTCGCGGAGCTATCCATGCGGCCGCGTGGCTTGGTGTTGGTGACGGGCCCCACCGGGTCGGGCAAGAGCACCACCCTCGCGAGCATCATCGACAAGATCAACACGGAGACGCGTCAGCACATCATGACCGTGGAGGATCCGATCGAATACCTCCATCCGCACAAACGCAGCATCGTCAACCAGCGCGAGGTCGGCAGTGATACCGCGACCTTCAAGGACGCGCTGAAGTACGTGCTGCGTCAAGACCCCGACGTCGTGCTCATCGGCGAGATGCGTGACCTCGAGACGATCGAGGCAGCATTGACCATCGCGGAAACGGGTCACTTGGTGTTCGCGACGTTGCACACCAACAGCGCCGCGCAGAGCATCAACCGCATGATCGACGTGTTCCCACCCCACCAGCAGGGCCAGGTACGTGCTCAGCTGAGCTTCGTCTTGGAGGGGGTTTGTAGCCAGCTGCTGCTGCCACGCCATGGTGCCCCCGGGCGCGTACTCGCTCTGGAAGTACTCGTGCCCAATGCTGCTGTCCGGAACCTGATCCGCGAGGACAAGGTGCACCAGATCTACTCGCAGATGCAGGTCGGCCAGGCCAAGTACGGGATGCAGACACTCAACCAGTCGCTGTATTCGCTGTACGCCAGGCGGCTCATCAGCCTGGAGGAGGCCATGGGGCGCTCCAACGAGCCGGACGAGCTCCAGATGATGCTCGAGGGCAAGGGAGGCGACGATATCTCCACACGGGTCCGCGAGGTGCCGCCCCGGCGCGGCTGAGCCGTGTAACGGCGCGGTAAAGCGCTCCCACTACCTCGATGCCTGAGCCACGGGGCCGGAGCAGGAACTCCGGTCGCTTTTGTTCGCAACGCACAGGCCGTATTGGTATGCCTCGGCTGCGACAAGGGGGTCGCAGCCAACGCTTGGCAGGCGCAAGCACACTCGAGGTTTCATTCATGCACCGACGCTCGCACTCTTGCTTCACTCGAACCACTTCGAGCCGCTTCCCAGCAGCAAACTCGCTGCGGCGCGCCGTTATCAGTTCCGGCATCGCGGGGTTGATGCTGCTTGCAGGCAGCGCCCAGGCGCAAGATGCAGACGAAGAGCTTCCGCCCTTGCCCGCCCCGCCCCGCGCAGCCTGGTACGAGCTGATTCAGCTCTCGGCGTTCGTGGATGGCTACGCTTCCATCAACTACAACTTCCCGAAGCCCGCTGGCGGTGCCAACGCCACCACCCGGGCCTACGACACCGACACCGGCTTTGCGCTGGCCTGGGCGGGCCTCGACGCCAGCTTCCCCGCGGAACCAGTTGGGGGAACGCTGAGCCTGCGCTGGGGCCCCGCGGCGGACACCTATGCGGGCAGCGAGCCGGGCACGCTCAAGCAGGTCAAGCAGGCGTTCGCGTCGTGGAAGCCCGGTGGCGCTGACGGAAGCGTGACCCTGGACTTCGGGAAGTTCGACACCATCTACGGCGCGGAGCTCGCCGAGAGCTACCTGAACTACAACTACACCCGCGGCGTGGTCTACTGGTTCGCTCAGCCAGCGTTCCACACCGGGCTCCGAGTGGGCTGGGAGCTGGCGCCGGAATTCACGCTGAGAGCGCTCGCGGTGAACGGCTGGAACAACACCATCGACGGCAACACGGGTAAGTCCTTCGGCGCTCAAGCCGCGTGGACGCCGAGCGACGAGTTTGGGCTCACCCTCGGGTGGATCGGGGGTCCTGAGCAGGCCGACGTGGTCGATGTCGAGTGCGCAGATGACACCGCGTATGACCCAGGCGCTGGAGGTTGTGCAAGCTCTCCGAGCACACCAGCGGCGAGCTACCGAGTGGACCGCGGTGGCGCAAACGATCTCGAAGCCTGGCGCCACCTGCTCGATGCAGTCGTGACCTGGAACCCCAGCGACGCCCTCGGCTTCGTGGTCAATCTGGACTACGGCTGGGAGGGGATCCGTCCGAATTCTGCGACCAGTGACACCACGAAGTACACCTGGTTTGGCGCGATGGCCGCCGGTCGCTACGCCTTTGACGCCACCTGGGCCGTCGCCCTGCGCGGCGAGTACTTCAAGGCCTACGGGGAAGACAGCGGCGATCTCCCGGCCCTGTCCAGCGACTACTACCCCTTCGGCGTACCGGACCTAGCCGTGGGTACAGGCACGCTGACGCTGGACTTCAAGCCGAGCGACAACTTGATTATCCGCTTGGAAAATCGCGGAGACTTCGCGCTGGACGCGCACTCTTCCGTCAGCGACGAGGCCAAGAAGATCTTCCCGAAGAAGCAGCGCGAGACCGCGGATAGTCAGATCACGACGACCTTGGGCGTCGTGGTGATGACCAACTAGCTCCTGGGAGGCCCGCTGCCGTTCGATCCGCGAGCGAGAGCGGGTGCGCCCGGTGGGCGACGTCCGCTTGGCAAAGCGCGTCGCCCGCTAGTGAGGCGAATCGGTGATTCGCTGAACAAGTCGATGCGGGGTTTCCTCGTCTCCACGCCGCTAGCGCAGGATGCCGATCGCCTTTGCGGCGATCACCACGTCGGGGTGGTTGCTGTGCTTCTTCATCAGCGCTGCAACGTAGCCCTTGGCGCGCTTGTCCCCTGACGCGGCGAGCGCGCGCGCAGCCAACAAGCGCACGGGCAGCGGGGCCACATCGGGGGGCTCGTCCAGGGTGCTCAGCTTGGCGGCGGCGAGGGTCGCTTTGCCGTCCTCGGCATCGATCAGGGCCTTCAGCCAGTCGTTCATCGGCCCGAGCAGCGCGGGGTACCGCGCGGCAAGGTTACGCGCGCCGTCGGCGTCCTTGGCGGCCAGCAAGTCGTAGCAGCGCTCGAGCAGCGCGGGCACCGTGGCGCCTTCGGCTTTGCCTGCGGCTTCTGCGGCTTGCTTCGCCTCCCCTTGATAGCGCAGGAGCCTCGCCTTGCGCAGCGCCTGGGCGGCGGTCAGCGAGTCCCAGTCCTTCGTCAACTCCGCGGCGAGCTCCAGCTTGCCGTTGTCGAGGGCGTAGTCGACGGCAACCAGGTTGCCCCAAATGGCTTGCGGCCCGGCCAGTTGCTTCAGGTCGTCATCCGGCGGGATGGGTTCATCCCGCAGACGCGCGAGGCCAGTCTGGAGCCCTTTGAGCGTCGCCCCATCCTTGGCTTCGTCGCCGAAGGTCCCGAGCGCGGCGCGGAGTTCTCCTTCGTCCAACGTCTCGTAGCCAATCACCGCGCGCACCACGGCGACCTCGGAAGACTTGGGATCCAGCGTCTCGATGGCCTTCTTCGCTTCGTCAAGGCGCCCGCCGAGCAGCGCGACCCGTGCAGCCAGAGCGCGCGCCCGAGGATAGATGGCGCTGAACTTCAAGGCCCGCAGCGCCGCCTTGCGCGACAGCTCCTCATCTCCATTCCGTACGGCAACGAACCCCAGCCAGGTCGCGATCGCCGGGCCGCGGCTGATGCCGATCGCTGCCTTCAGCTTGTCGCGGGACTCCTTCGGGTCTTGCGAGGTGAGCGAGTCTACCAGCAGCGGAATGGAGCGCAGTGAAGCGGGTAGCTCGGCTCGCTCGTCTTCGCTCAGCTTGCCCTTGGCTGGGAGCTCGCCGTCAGCACCCTCGGCGACCCAGCGCAAGGCGATGATCGCCTTTGCCGTCGGGCGGTCGCCAAGACGCTTCAGCGCTTCGTCCACCACC
>JAUILJ010000688.1 GCA_030433055.1 Polyangia bacterium | reverse complement strand
CTCGCCTCACCGTAGTCGTGACCACAGAGCACCAGGAAGATGGTGGGGTGCCGAGCGACCAATTTACTCCAGATCTGCTCGCCGTCGTTGCCCTGGATCCCACACTGGTCCACGCGCAGGTTCCGCGTGCCGTTCACATCCAGGAAGCCGTGGGTCAGCACGATACAGCGGCGTTCGGGATGCCGCGCGATCACGTCGTTCGCCCAATCCAGCACCTCATCCCTCGGCAGGAACTCCAGGGTCAGCACCATGAAGCGCAGACCGTCGACCTCGAAGTGAACGAAGTAGTTGTCTGAGCGACCTTCGAAGTTGCCACCGTAGTCGTACAGCGGATTGTTCTGGAATCGCTCCGGAGGAAAGTAACGACTGAGGAGCGAATCTCGACGATTGGAGACCCAGAACTGACCTGGCGGGGGCGGTTTCTCGAAGCCCATGTCGTGATTGCCCAACGCGACCACGTAGGGCACCACGGAATCGATCTTCGCCATCGCGGCGCTCGCCACTTCCCACTCAGGCTCGAAGTTGGTTTGGGTCAGATCGCCCTCCTGAAGCACGATCGCCGTCCGCAGCCGCTCGGCGTTCTCTGCCAACCAACTGAGCTGAGCCTGGAGCACATGACGCTGGTCCTCGATGCGAAAGATGCGCTGCGTGATGCCCAGACGAATGTCGTTGTAGGCTTGAAAATCTGGCAGCACGACGATGCGAAACATGGTCAACCGGAGGTGGCGGAGCACACTGTGAGCAGTCGCAACCCTACATCCATCGCTGCACGAGTAGCCAGGCTCGGGTAGCGCGTCGCGAAGCTCCCATTGGCGAGGTCCCGACGGAGCCGCGCCAGCGACGCCTCCAGCTCGAGTGAATCGACGCCCACGAATGAGGAAGAGGAAGCGCGGTAGGTGGGGTCCAGGAACAGCTCCGGCCGCCCCCAGGCGGCTCCGCAAAACAAGTCGGTGTAGTCTCGCGGCAGCAAAAGCGCCTCCTGGAGCACGGGGCGGCCCAGCGCGCGTTCCAGGATCCCCCGCAGCTTTGCGATGGGCAGCACCCGGCCTGAGTTGTTGGCCTCGACCTCGGGGAAATACTGGCGGAGCCAGTGGTCCTCGGCCTCCCGCGGGTCGACATACGCGATCACGAGGCAGCCGCCGCCGGTCACTCGGTCAATCTCACGCAACCCAGCAACCAGGTCGGAGACGTGGTGAATCGCGAGAACGCAGGTGGCGGCTTGAGCTGCCGCGTCGACCAGTGGGATGTGAGCGGCGTCTCCCTGGAGGTAGTCCACACGAGGGTGAGCGATGCACTGTTCCAGCATCCGCCTCGACGGCTCGATGGCGATCACCCTCGAGTCACCTCCCGCCCTCGAGCACCGGTCCGCGAGGGCACGTGAGTAGTTGCCCGTGCCCGCGCCCACATCAACGAGCGTGGCAGGGTGAGTGCCCCCTGCGCCTCGCATGACCGCGGCAAAGATTGCATCCACCAAGCGGGAGTCCGCCTGACGATGATTGGTATAGCCCTGGCCGATTTCGTCGTAGAGCGTCACCTAACATTTCCTTGCAGCAATACATTGATGCAGCCAAAGTCCTAGACGGACTGGGCGCCGGCGCGGCTCAGCTCAGCCTTGGCGTGCAGGAAGCGGTCTGGCCAAGTGAAGACGCAGAGCTGGTGGGGGGTGAGGAGCTCCGGACGCTTGAGGAGCCAGCTGTAGGCGGCCAACGGCAAGTACACGCGACTGCCGCTCCCCCCGATACGCTCGAAGAACAACTCGAGCGCGGCGTGTGCCGCCTCGCTCGCTGGGTTGGCATAAGCTCCGAGCTGGGGATGGTCTCGATCGGCGCTGCTCACCGCCTGCGCTAGATCGGCCGGGCCAATCGTGAAGAAGTCTGCCAGCCGCGCCAGCTCTCGTCCCAGCAGCACCGCAGCCACGGTCTCGACCATGACTCCCAGCGGGACGTCGAGACCCGCCGCGCGCATCTCATCGCGCAGGGCGCGTACCTCCTGAGTCGACCTGACCATCGGAGCGAGCACCTGAAAACGCCCACCGAGGTTCTTGGTCGCGCGGGCGAGGCCCGCGAGTTC
This sequence comes from Polyangia bacterium, assembly GCA_030433055.1. Lineage (GTDB taxonomy): Bacteria > Myxococcota_A > Polyangia > Polyangiales > Polyangiaceae > JAHBVY01. The sequence goes on along the minus strand of JAUILJ010000688.1, from coordinate 2,880 downwards.
CATGCGGAGCTGTGGCAAGTAGTCCGGGTGCAAATGCCGCGCGGCTCCCCGTAGACCGAGCATGGGGTTCTTCTCTGCAGCCTCGTACAACTCTCCACCGACGAGCTGGTGGTAGTCCGTCGTCTGCAGGTCCGTGAGGCGCAGCGTGATGACCTGGTCGTCCCCCAGCATGCAGCGCATGATGCCGAGTCGCTCAGTGAATTTCGCTTCGTAGAAGGCCTGTCCCGTGGCGTAGCCCGCCATCTTGCGTTCCACCAACGCCCGCATGGGACCATCGAGCCGGTCAGCGTCGTAGTCGCAAAGGGCTAGCGGGTGCACCCGCACGTCGTCATAGATGATGCTCTCCCCTCGCACGTGGACGCCTTCGACCTGGCCGTCCCGCAGGTAGTCAGCCCAGGCGGGTGAGGGATAGGAAGTGATCAGCGCGATCTTGAGCTCGAGCTCTACATCGCGTTTTGTATTTTCCCCCTGGCTCGACTCATGGCGGATCAACCGCGCGCTTTCTCGATACAGCAAGCCGCGTTCACCAGTGCAATCGAGGGTCACGACGTTGCCCGTGTGCGCGGCTAGCTCGTCCCAGCCATCGCCGATGGCCAGCGTTGGCACGCCCACCTCCCGCAGGTGAATCGCCGGGTGTGAGGTCACCGGTAGGTTGCGCACGATCAGCCCCTTCGCGCCGTAGAGCTTGGGGATGTCGGTGACGAGCACCTCCTCCTTGCAAACGATCGACTCGGCGTGTCGAGAAGAGTGCTGGTGCGGCGCGAGCGTCCCGACAGCAGCACCGAAGACCACCGTATCCCCACAGGCCACGGGTTCGCTGCTGGCGGAGACAGAGATCCGGGCCGATGTGGCCTTGGGGATCCGCTGGCCACGGGCCTGGAGGTAGATGATGTCTCCGGCGGCCGTGATCCCCAGCTCAACGTCCTGAGGCCCTCCCCTCGCTTGCTCAATCGCGGCAACATCGCGCGCGATGCGCTCGAGCTGCGCGTCACTCAGCGCGAGGCCGATCACTGTATTCGGGACCAGTTGAAGGCCGCCGCCTAGCTGGAGTGCGAAGCGCTTCGCCTTGGTCCCCTTGCGCCTCGCGAGCACTTGGTACGGTCGACGTCCGCGCGCCTTCTTCACCAGAAAGCGATCGCTCTCGATCAGGCCACTGTTCGCGATCTCCCCAAAGCCGAACGCCGCCTCGATCAGCATGACGTCCGCGTTCCTCGTGACGGGATCGCAGCTGAACACGGTCGCGTGAACGGAGCAGTCGATGGTCTCCTGCACGCCCACGGCCATCTGCGCCGTGTCCGGATCGAGCTGGTTCTGCTCGAAGTACGCCCAGGCCGCCTGGCTGAAGACCGACGCGAAGCACGCCTTGATCGCGGGTCCAACGCCTTCGACAGGAACGTTCATCAAGCTCTCGAAGACTCCCGCGCAGGTGTGCTGAGGGTGGTCTTCGTAGGGATACAATGAGCTGCGGATCGCGAGGCAACCCCCGAGCTCACCCGCGACGTCCGTCAGCTCCCGCGTCAAGCTCGGGTCCAGCGGCGTCGACAAGATCCGCCGGCGCACCTCGTCGAGGCCACTGCCATTCAGGCCAGGGACGCGCACACCAGCCGACGTCAGATGACTGGCATACGCCTCCCGGGGCAGCGCATATCCGCGCGGCGTACGCAGCCCCATGCGGTGAAGCGTGCCGAGGTTGGCGTTCTTGGCGCCAACCCGGACTGCGTCACCATCACCCAAGCGATCCAGTTGTAGTAAGTGCTCGAGCATCGAATCGTTCTCTATTCGCGGCACGACAGGCGAGCGGCGTGGACCAGGGCACTCGGCGCGAGCTGCAGCGCAGCGATCGCGCAAGGGAACAGCTTGGGTGACGGAGCAGATGGGCCGGCGACTCAGCCGTAGTTCTGGCTCAACACGAACTGCTGCACTTGCTTGTTCTTGTCGTACCAGACGGTGACGTCTGCGGCGTTCGAGAACACGAACGCAGTCCGCATGAAGTCGTCGGTTTCGCGCAATGACTTGAAGACCTCAGAGCCGTCCTCGAGCACGAACACCATCGAGTTGTGGCGGGTCACGCTGCTGTGATACATCCGCGCGGATTTTACCTTCGCACCAATCAACTCTGGCAACCCAGCAGGCTTGATCACTTGCCGCGCGGCATCGAGTTGCTTTTCAAGTTCAGAAACAGTCGGCTTGCTCATGGGCTTCCCCTTCCGGGTAGTGGTTGAGCGCCCACGGTACGCGCGCGACATCTTCACGGTCAAGGCCACGAGCGCTCCATCCATCGAACTCGAGACAGTCTCAAATCCCACGTGATAAAAGCGCCCAGCCACCCCAGCTATTGGAGCCTGCCGAGCGATTCCCACGTGTTTCCGCGCGCGAACAAGAGCGCCCCTCAGATCCCGCCCTCAACGACCGCACGGACTCGCCAACCCGAACAACCCTCGAGTTCGCCCCGCTGTCCCTGCCGCTGTCCCTGCCGCTGTCCCTGCCGCTGTCCCTGCCGCTGTCCCTGCCGCTGTCCCTGCCGCTGTCCCTGCCTCAGGGCCCTCCCGAGAGCGTGACGTACAGCACGGGCACGAGCGCCCCCAGGATGGCAATCACCGCGCCTCTCCCCAAGATCCCCTTGCGCCCCGGGATCATGAAGAGCCCGCTCACGGCGAGGTAGAGCAAGAACACCGCGTAGCCATCGGCGATGTAGCTCCACGCCTTCTTTCCGCGGTTGAGGTGCAGCCAGTTGGCCAAGCGCAGGAAGAAGCGCGGCTTCTGGCCCTGTTCGAGCACGGAGCCGGTCTTCTGGTTGACCTGCAGCGTGCGCCCGCTCGGCAACGAAACCTCGAGCTCGTCGTCGGTCACCCGGTAGACGTCTTGCGGCTTCTCATCGAG
>JAUILJ010000687.1 GCA_030433055.1 Polyangia bacterium | reverse complement strand
CAAGGGCCGCGCGAAGATCCTCATACGCCAGGAGCGCCGTCTGCAGGCTCGCCAGTCGAGTCGCGGAGTACTCCGTCTTGGGGAGCACTGGAGGGCGATCGGCGGGGGGAGGCACCGACGCTGCCATCCCGGCTACTCGGGACATCGACGCGCTGGGCGGTGGGGCCGAAGCGCGCTGCGATGACGTCAAGCCGAACCAGCTGGACAGCGGCCCACGGAAGTAGAAGCCCAGCCCGAGCAGCGCGCAGACCGCTGCCGCAGCAATGACGCGGCTTGGCCACGGGTTGCTCGCTGGTTTGCTCTTCGCTGGCTCCACCCTCGGCTCTTCGCTGCTCATTTGCCACCTCCAAGCTTGCACTCGTGAGCGGGTTGACCCACCGCGCGGCACAGCTGCGCCCGGCGCTTCGATAGATCCGCCCAGGCCCTCAGCTCAGCGAGCTGGATGTCACGCAATTTTGATTCCGCGAGGATTACATCGGAGAAGTCTGTCCCTGACGTCTGGTACCCGCCCAGCGTCACGGAGACCTGCTGCTTGGCCACCGGCACCAGCCGCTGCTCGAAGAGCTTCGCCACGGCGATCGCTTGAATCAAGCGCCGTCGCTCTTCATCCACCTCGAGGCGGAGTCTGTCTGCGACCTGCTTCACACGACCACGCGCCGAGGCGGCCCGCGCATTCGCCTCATCCACGGCACCATCCCGGGGCCCCTGAGCGATCGGCAGCGGCAGCTCGACGCCGAGCATCCACTGATGTTCGGTCATGCGAAACATGCTGGTGTAGGTGCCTGAGACAGTGATGTCCGGGTAGTACTGGCGCTCCGCTGCCTTCCCCGCTGCTTCGGCGGCGCGTACCTCGGCGTCCACGGCGTGCAGCTCGGCCCTGTTCCCCAAGGCAATGCGCTGGAGCTGAGCGCTGCTCGGCGGCGCGTCTGCCACGACGTCCAGCTTGCGCGGAGGCTTGGGCAAGAGCGCATCGGGAGGTTCGTGCATCAACACGTTGAGCCGCGCGCGCAGGCTCTCCTGGTCCGACTTGAGCACCAGATCTTGACGCTCCAGCTGAACCAGCTCGACCTCGACAGAGACCTGATCCCGCGCCTGACCTCGGCCCACCGCGTACATGGCGCGCGCGGCCTCCCCCAGGTTCTTCAGGTGCGCCCGATGCTCCGCGTTGGTCTCCAGCGCACGGCCAACCAGCCAGTAGTCGTCGTACAGAGTCGACGCCGCCTTCGCCAGATCCAGGCGCGTGATCTCCACTCGCTGTTCCACGACCTCCGCCTCCGCCTGGGCTCGTTCTTCGTCCCCCGAGAGCTTGCCCGGCCAAGGAAAGCGTTGGCTCAACTTCACGGTCTGGCCGTAGGGCGCGTCACTCGAGCCGATGGACAGCGGCGCGAACTCGTACATCAACATCGGGTCAGGCAGCGAGGACACCTGCGCCGGGCGCGCACGCGCCGCCGCATAAGCTTGCCGCACGGATTCAATCTCTGGGTTGCGCGCCAGCACAGCGCTGACGAGAGATTTCCGACTCAGGCTCTTCGCGCGGCGCAAGGCGGCCGTCTGCGCAGAGGCGCGCGTTGGGCTCACGGTGGCGCTCGCTGAGTAACGGGCGGGGCGCTGCACGGGCTGGTTGCCAGCACACCCTGCGGCTAGCAACGTCCAGATCACCGCAGCAGCGGAGTGGGCGCGAGAGACTCGAACGGGAAGATGGGTCATGGCTATTTTTGCGCCACGAAGGCGCAACCGAGGAAACGGGTCCGCGCGGCTAGAACGACCGCCGCAAAGGTCAGCTGACTACGAGGCCTACTCGCCGCTCCGAGGGCGGGCGGTACTGCCTGATTTCGGGCTCACCAAGAGCCGAGATGTCACTCGCGCGCCTCGCGAGCGTCGACGCCGCTCGCAGCGCGCGTCAGCAGAAAACACGTACACAACGCGGACTGTGTGTTGCGCGGCTCACGCCGCCAACCACGAGCCCCACGGAAACGTGGCTCAGTTCAGCAGACTGCAGTTTCGGATGTAGAGAGGTGGCCCGAGCGGCGGTGGTCCACGGGCGGCGCGAGGCACCGTCACGTTCACCGGCTCCCGCTCGCACACCTCGGGGACGCTGAGCTCCGCAATCAACACCCCGCTGGGCACGGGCGCGCTCACCTCAGTCTGCGCGGTCAGGATCTGAGCGCTCTTGGTGAGCCGTTGCTCACAGCAGCCTGGCCGCTTGGCCTGGGTGGGCTCGGCAGCCAGCTTGGGTACACGCAGTCGGACCTGATGATCCGCGCCGTGGCAGCAGCAGGTCTGCCCCAGGCGGCCGGACATCTTGCAGAATGTCAGCACGCGTCCAAGTGAAGTCGCAGGCAGCAGAAAAACCGCCAGCGCCAGCAGGACTGCCAGCTTCACTCTCAACGCAGACACGGTACGCACACGCTAGCTTGCGCTCGGCGAGGCCGCAACGCCGTACCCCCGTCAGCGGAGGCGAAACATGTGCGCGCACAACCGAACACAGGGCCACAGCACGAGCGCCGCGCCTAGTTCTGCGCTGCGCCTCGCAGGGCCTGCGGCCGCTTCATTAAGGGGTCACGGGCGCAGCAGGGTCTGGAGCAGCTCGCTCAGCTCGCGCCGATCGATATCCAAGCGCTGAGAACCCACGGACTCCAGCAGCTCCAATCCGACGCGCGCGGCCAGCAACGCCAGCGCGAGGGAGGTCGGCGCCGCGTCCACACGCAGCTCCCCCGCCGTGTGCTTCTGAGCGGCCATTTCCCCCAGGTAGCGTCGAATACGCGCGAAGGTGTCGAGCACGGCTTCGCGCACCTCTGGCACGCGAGCCGCCGCGTGGAGGATCAGCGACATCGGCAACCGACGCCCCGACTCGGGGGCCCCAGCCGCAGGTCTGGAGAGTGACACGGGCTGCCTGTCGGCCGCGCCTGGAGACAATAACCCAAGGGCTTCACCCGCCATCAACTCCGCCTCGAAGGCTTCGAGCGCGCGCAACGCGACGGCCGCGACGAGGTGCTCCCGGCTTCCGAAATGGACGTTGTAGGCGCCTCGCGTGCGACCAGCGACGCTACAGATCACATCCAGGCCTGGCTGATCGAAGCCTTCCTGGATGAACAACGTCTCGGCCGCATCGAGCAGCGCTTGCCGCGTCTTCGCCTTGGCTTCTGCTCGCGCAGGACCGAGGCGCCGACGGCGCTTTCCGCTCTTCGCGCTCCCCGCCTCACTGCTGGCGGGACCTCCGACCTCGGTGTCGGGACTCACCGAGTTGCTCGCTTGCTCTGCGGACACTGTAGGAAAGCATTAGTCACCGTCTGCGCGCTTGGCAAGTCAGCCGGCGCATTCCGCCCGGTAACACGTATCGTTACGGGCGTTTTCGGTGACTGACTACTGATCTCGAGTGCGCTGGCGTGGAGGGCACGCCGCTACTTGAAGTTCTGGCTCGCCCAGATCCGCCCATCGGACATCTTGTAGAAGCCGCAGGCAACCTTCGAGTACTTGTCACTCGACATGTTGATGTAGTGGCCGTGTTCGCTGAAGGGCTCGCCTGGCCCCTCGTCCCACATCGCCTGGAGACAGTTCTGCACGACGTCGTCGTAGCTGCCCCAGCCCGGGCACGTGTTCTGCGCGAACTCGCCACACATTCCGAAGTTGCCGTGGGCGCCGCCTCCGTTCGCGTCATTGCCCGCCTGCTCGTCGGCACACGCCTCGCCATCGGTCCAGCGCGCGTAGGGCGGCTTGCCCTCCGTGGCCCGGAAGTCGTTGATGCGCTTCACGCAGGCATCTCGAAGCGCATCCAGCTCGTCAGTAGAACCGCCAGAGCCACCGCTGGCGGTGGTCCCTGCGCTGCCAGCATTCCCCGCGGAACCGCCCTGGGCACCGGAGCCACCTTGTGCTCCTGAACCGCCCTGGGCACCGGAGCCACCTTGTGCTCCTGAACCGCCCTGGGCACCCGAGCCACCTTGTGCGCCTGAGCCACCGCTGCCTGACGCGGCCCCGCTTCCGCCCGTGTTGCCGCTGTCCTCGTCACTGGTGAACACGCAACCACCCGCGAACGTGATCGCACAGGCCAGCGCCACGAGACTGCCAACCGAGCGAAGCTGCAAGGTCGCGTCGTGTTCTGAAATTCGTCGAAGCATCCAAACCTCCTGAGGTCCATTGCAGCGCGAAACCGCGACGAACGCCACACCTGCGAGCGAATATCCCTGCGGTTTTTCAGCAAGGAACCGACATCCCGTGCAGCGGATATGAACACGCGTGGTGGCGCCGCCCCAAAACCGCCTTTGTGCCACGGCGCGTTGGGGGCGAGCGCCTACGCCGATCCGCATGTATGCGCGGCAACCACTCGCGCGCGGAAGGAAGGAGCTGACTCGACCGTCACGACAATCACCCACGACCGAACGCCTGCTTGGCAGAACAATATTTTCCACGGAGAATCTCACCCCCCCCCAAAAAAAGAGAAGGTGCCACGGAGGCGGAATGCCTGCCCGGGGACGAACTGGATCGATCTCGGGACTTGGTCAGTCAGCCAGACCATGTCTCGGTCCGCGCTCGACCGGCCCATGCGCGAGTCAACGCTAGCAACGCTTGCGCCCCCCGCGACTTCGAGCCTTGCCAACATGCCTCGAGCTGAATTCGAGGCGAAGCGATACAGCCGTGCGCCCTCGCCCCGCGCGCGGGAGACCGGCGGGTGACATCTGCCGCAGCGATGAACCGTTGCGACAAATCGCCCAACGGAAGCGGTTGCATCGTTTCCGTCACCGTGGCTTGCTCAGCCCACGAGAGAGGCCGGCTGGGGGATCTACAGGTCGCGGTCGACCCGGAAACGAACACCACGGAACGGGGCGCGGAGGAGAATCGGAATGAAGGGTCAACTGACGACACTGTTTTGCATGATGGGTGCGGCTGCGCTGCTCTCGGTAGCGTGTGACGACAAGCCCAGCGAGCCGAGCAAGCCGAGCAGCCCCAAGAAGCCGACGGCCACCCGAG
>JAUILJ010000686.1 GCA_030433055.1 Polyangia bacterium | reverse complement strand
GGACGAGATCGATATCCAGATGGATAAGGAGCCTCCCAAGCCGCCCGAGCCGGAACCGGAACGGGTCGAGGAGGAAGCAGTCGTCCAGGAGCCGGTGCCGGACCGCATCAAGGAGACCGCGGCTCAGCCTGCAAGCGCTGGCAAGACGCTGACCGCAGATGCCGATCCCACCGAACCCGTCGACATGACGGACTTCACGATGACCCAGGGCGAAGGCGACCGGTACGCCGGCGGCACCACTGCCTCGTACGGGACGTCGGACACCGCCGTGCGGAACCCGGTGACCAGCAAAGACGGCGTGAAGGGCGGGCAAGGCACCAAAGCCAAGCCACCCCCGCTGCCGCCACCTCCGCCCAAGGAGAGCAAGGCGAGGGCCGCGGGCGCGCGCGGCACCAACTGGTCGAGCTGCGGTTTTCCGGCTCAGGCCGACATGGAGCAAATCGACTTCGCGCGCGTGAGGCTGAGCGTCACCGTGGATCCGAGTGGAAAGGCCACCTCGGTCCAAGTGCTGGCGGATCCCGGCAACGGCTTCGGCTCCCTCGCCCGCTCGTGCGCGTTCCGTATGCGCTACACGCCCGCCCTCGACCCAAGCGGCAAGGCCATCACCGCGAGCACTCCGCCGTTCACGGTCACCTTCACGCGCTGACAGCGTCCTTCGCCTTGGGCAAAACCGAGCCAGAAAAACCCGCTTTCCCCCGAAACGCCTTGGCAGGAAACGCGCCGCTCAGCCCAGAGGTCGTGTAGAGTCGCCGAATCATGCCCTCCGAGCGAGTCGAACAGCTGCGCAAGGTGGAACTGTTTGCCGGTCTGAAGGACGAGGCCCTCGAGCTGATCGCCAAGGTCGCGGTGGAAGAGACCCACCAGCTCGGAACCAAGATCTTCGAGCACGGGGACGCTGGCGATAAGCTGTACCTCATCCTGGACGGTCGCGTTCGGATCAGTCGAGAGGTGCCCGGGATGGGGGAGGAAGCGCTCGCCATCCTGGGGCCCGGACAGATGTTTGGTGAGATGGCGCTGCTCGACGAGTCTCCGCGCTCCGCCGACGCCCGGGTTCACAACACCTGTCGCGTGCTGGCGATCCCCAAGGACGGCTTCGATGATCTGCTCTTCCTGCACAAGGATCTGGCCTACGAAGTGCTGTGGTCGATTGTGCGGATGCTGGTCGGCCGGCTGCGGGAGACCACGAACAAGCTGACCTTCCTCTCGATCAGCGGCAAATTCTGAGCCCGGCTAGCGTGCGAAATTCCCTTGATTTTCACGTTCCTGGGAAATCGACGTGCACAGAATTTGACGCCCACACACCCGTTCAGTAGCCTACGCGGACCATGCAAGGGCTCACCAAGCGCCAAGCGCAGACGCTGGACTACATTCGCAAGTCGATCGAAGAGCGGGGCTACCCGCCGACGCTGCGCGAGATCGGCGAGTACATGGGGATCCGCTCCACCAACGGAGTGAACGATCACCTCAGGGCACTCGAGCGCAAGGGCTACCTGCGGCGCGAGGACATGAAGAGCCGTGCCCTGCGCCTGGTGCGCCCGAACGAGGAGACGCCGGAGAGCGTCGCGGAAGCCGCAGGCGTGGCGACCGACGACAACACCGTCGAGATCCAGATCCTCGGGCGCGTCGCCGCCGGCCTGCCCTTGCTGGCGGATGAGAACGTGATCGACACCGTTCGCATCGACCGTGTTCGGGTCAAAGGCGGTGGGCGTGATGTCTTCGGGCTGCGAGTACAGGGCGACTCGATGATCGAGGCCGGGATCCTGAGCGGCGATTACATCTTCGTACGCAAGCAGTCCACGGCGAGCCGCGGGGACATCGTCGTCGCGCTGATCGGGGATGAAGCCACCGTGAAGTACTACTACCCGGAAAAGGACTACGTCCGCTTCCAGCCAGCGAACAGCGGCATGGCGCCCATCCTGGTGCGCGCTACCGACTTCCGGGACACGATGCTGCTCGGCATCGTGATCGGACTCTACCGCGAGCTCTGAGCGACCTGGAGCGGCCGGAGCCGCACCGATTTCGAGCCGCGCCGGCCCCCCCGTGCGCGGCTTTTTCCGTGCTGAACCGGAGCAGTCGCGAGGGCGCGGGCAGGGCGCAGGATCGAGTTCGGACTGGGGGGGTGAGGCGCGCCGCTCAGTGCTGTGACTCAGCTGGGCAACCTGCAGAGTGTGTCAGGCGCCTCCAACGACTCTGTAGTCTGTTTCAGGAAGCGACGCCCCAGGGCGCTTCCGCTGGAAACTTCCAGAAGTCCACCCCAGAGCCTCGATCCACTAGAAAAGTCGGTAGTTGACGCATGACTCGTGCCGTTGCTAGCGTCGCATCCGGCTTTGGTGAGAGTCGCTGACTCGCGTTCAAACGGGATCCGTTTTGAACCACTCTGAGCTGCTGTGGCGCCCCAGCGCTGTAGCTTGGACGGGCCCTCGGCCAACGACGGCGCGAGGCGGCAGGAGGCTAGCTCCTTTGAGCGAAGCCCAAGTGAGATCGAAGAAACATCCAACGTGGAGTTCGATGTGATCGAAGGTGACGGTTCTTGCGTGCGAGCCACTCGCGCGGTCCGCAATCCATGGCTGCCTCTACCCACCGGGCGATTCGGCTTGGGCGCCCTCCTCGTGTTGACTCTGCTGGCTGGTAGTTCCGCCGGCTGTGGCAACACGCTGTACGCCATCCAGGCCAACTCCGCCGCGAACAAGGTGGAAGAGGCGCGGGAGCTCGATGCGGAGAAGTACGCGCCCTACGAGTACTACGTCGCCAAGGAGCACCTCGAGAAGGCCGAGAGCGAAGCCGCCGAAGCCGACTACAGCGACGCCTCGAACCTCGCGGAAGTGGCCGAAGAGTATGCGGACAAAGCCATCCGCCTGACGCGAGAAGCGCGTCGAGGAGCGGGTCGATGAACCGGCGCTTGTTCCGTGGGTTCGCGCTCTTGGCGCTCGGCAGCGTCGCCGTGGGCTGTGGCCAGGCACCGAAGCTACGGGGTCAGATCGCCGGCCTGGAAGAGATCACCAAGCAGGCCGAGCGCAACGGCGCCGTGCGCTGCGCGCCCCGTGAGCTCGCGATGGCGCAGAGCCACCTCAAGTTTGCGCAGATCGAGCTGGAGCAAGGCTTCATCTCCAAGGCCCAGAAGCACCTCTGGCTGGCTGAGCCCAATGCCCACGCGGCCAACTTCCTGTCCCCGCCCGAGTACTGCGCCGAGCGCGGCTTCGTGGAAGCAGCGCCCCCTCCGAAGCCCAAGCCCAAGCCCGCACCGGGCGATCGCGATGGCGATGGTTACCTCGATCCCGAGGACGCATGCCCGGACGAACCGGAGAACTTCCAGGGTTATCAGGACTCCGATGGCTGCCCGGATGATCCGGACACCGATGGCGATGGCCTGACGGATTCCGTCGACACCTGCGAGCTCGAGCCCGAGGACAAGGACGGCTACCTGGACGCTGACGGCTGCCCCGATCCGGACAACGACCTGGACGGCGTGCCCGATGCGACCGACAAGTGCCCCAACGATCCAGAGGATCCCGACGGATACGAGGACGCAGACGGCTGCCCCGATCTCGACAACGATGGAGACAAGGTCCCTGATCTGAAGGATCAGTGCCCCAACACCATCGGTTCCGAGACCAAGGAGCCCCTGGGCTGTCCGTCCAAGCCAGCGCTGGTCGTGGTCACCGACTGCGAAGTCAAGATCAAGCAGCAGATCCACTTCGAGTTCAACAAGTCCAAGATCCGCTCGGAAAGCTTCCCGGTGCTCGACGCCGTGGTCGAGGTGATGGAGAAGAACCCGAAGATCAAGCTCGAGGTTCAGGGCCACACCGACAACAAGGGCAGCAAGGCCTACAACAAGAAGCTGAGCGCCGCCCGCGCTGAGTCCGTCATGAAGTACCTGGTCAGCCACGGGATCGACCCGAATCGCCTGACCAGCAACGGCTACGGCTTCGATCGGCCCCTCGTGCCCAACACCTCCGAGCGCAACCGCGCCCTCAACCGTCGGGTGCAGTTCGTGCGTACCGAAGGCTCGAAGGAAGGTTGCGACAAGCCGTAATCGATTCGCTCGGGGCCCCGGCACTCACGCGGGGCCCTGCGCTTCACGCCGCACTTTCGGCGCCCTCATTCGGCTCGGCTCCCCGCTGACGCCGCCCAAGTTACAAGCACCTTCGCTGGTGCTTCCGCTCAGAAACCACCCTTCCGAACTACCGCTAGCTCAGCGGAGGATGACCCGTGTACCGCCGTCTACTTTGGCTCACTGCCCTCGCCGCCGCGCTCTTCGCAGCGACGGCTTTCGCCGCGCCCCGCGATAACGCCGCCAACAAGAAGATCGACGAGGCGATCAATCAGCATTACCTCGCGACGAACTTCGACAAGGCCGAAGCCATCCTCACAGGCACCATCAAGGCCTGTGGTGCGAAGTGCAGCGGCCCTGTCATTGCCAAGGCTTGGATGTATGTCGGCATCGTCCGCGGCAGCGGCAAGAACGACATCGCCGGCGCGACCGAAGCGTTTCAGCAAGCGTTGAGCATCGACCCCAAGGTCGCGCTGGATAACGCCTTGGCCACCGATGACACCAAGAAGGCGTTCGCCGACGCGGCCGCGGCCGTGGGAGCGAACCCGGCCACCGGTGGCAGCGGAGGCGGCAACGTCGAGCCGATTTGCGCAGGAACCGCGCGTCCCTGCACGATGCTGGACCAAGTGGACTGCGTTTCCGCTCTAGGGTGCGAGTGGACGGACGCTTGCCGAGGGATACCGGAGTCCTGCCCCGAGCTCGACGAGCTGCAGTGCGGGGCACAACCGGGCTGCTACCCGAGCGCGGACGGGCCGCCGCCAACCAACGCTTGTTCCAATGGCGAGGCGACCTGCGCGTCCAACACCGAGTGCTGCGTGGGTGACAGCGCTGGCGGGGCCTGCGTCTACACTGGCTACGGCACGATCTGTCGGCCCAAGTGCGAGATCCACGATGACTGTCCGAGCGGCTGCTGCAA
>JAUILJ010000685.1 GCA_030433055.1 Polyangia bacterium | reverse complement strand
CCGCACGGAAAGCCGAGATGGCCTTGGCGCGAGGCTTGTTCTCCTTGACGTACAGCTCGCCGAGCTCGAAGTGAGCCTCGTAGCGCGAGCCATCTGCCTGAATCGCGCCGTTCAGCGTGGCCTCGGCCTCGTCAGGCTTACCCGATAGCTTGAGCGCGCGCCCCAGCGCGACGCGAGCGTCATAGTCACTGCCGTCGGCGGCGGTCGCCTTCTCGGCTTCCTCCAACGCGAGGCTCGCGCGCTTCCACATGAGCTGTGCTTCCGCACGGCAAACTCTGTAGGACACCTCTGAGGACTTCAGCCCTGCGCACTCCTTGATCGCACGCTTGTAGGCACCCTGAGCCTGCAGACTGCGAGCTGCCTCCAGGCGCAGCACGTTGGCGCTGCTCGACGGTCGCAGGTACGCCTTGCGCAGCACCTGATACGACTCGTTGAACAGCCCAGCGCGACGCAATGCAACGCCCAGCGCGAGCGCTTTCTGAGGGTCTTTCGGTGGCGCCTTGGCAGCGTCTTTCAGTTCCTTCTGAGTGTAGGACCAGAGCATGCTCGCGTGCGGGGCAGCGGGCGCCGCGGAAGCCGTCGCCGCGACACTCAGCGCGAAGATGCTGGCGATCAGCCAACGGGGGCGGGGCATTTCAAGCATGGGGCTCTGGATCTCTCGGCATCTGCGGCGGGCGACGCGCAGGCAGTAATTGGACGCATGAACCGGAGAGAATCATCATTTTGCCAAATCCAACGCGCTTTCACTACCCCTAGCGCGCCGTCTCCCTGCCACCGCGCGCCAAGTCGCCGCCTCACCAGGCCGAAATCTCGTGCGGATTTCGCGCGTTGGGACGCTCAGTTGCCCGAAATCCGTCGGTTGGTGCCCAAGCCGACTGTCGCGGATGGCCACGCAGCTTCCAAAACCGCAGCGCGTTCCCCGGGTCGATCACCAAACAACGCCGACTAATTCCCCAGGGACACACAACGCGCTCCGGCCCCCGGTCGTCCACCTCGACCGCCGAGCTGAGCGCAGCCCCCCACCAATGCTGCCTTTCGGAGCGGCGTGTTTCGGAGCGGCGTGTTTCGGAGCGGCGTGTTTCGGAGCGGCGTGTTTCGGAGCGGCGTGTTTCGAAGCTGCGGCGTGTTTCAGAGCTGCGGCCTCGCCTGCGCAGATTCCCGTCGTCGACGCGCGGAGTCCTGCATGGCACAACTCAGACCGCCTATCGCGTCGTCCTCGTTCCCGTGAGCGTTGGGTTTGGGGGTGAGATCACACTGCGCGAAACCCGTTGCGCATCTGAGGGAGCGGCGATCCTCGCCCACTCGCTATACTCACGCGATCCAGGGGTCGGGCTAACGCGCTGCGCAAGCCCGTCCATGCCTGGGCCCATGGTTAACCAACCAAATGTTCATGCGAGCGGTGGTGGCTTTGGGTTAAGTTCCAATTCGGGTCGTGCGACCGATCGCGGGCCTGCTTTCTGCGCTCCAGCGCAGCGAACCTAAGAACACGAACCGAAGGTGAGACTCATGCGCTTTGGCTTTCTCTGGCTGGCACCCGCTCTTTGCGTGGCGGTGGCTTGCGGCAGTGACGGGGGAGACTCCGGCGGCAACAACGGCGGCAGCAGCGGCAACGGCGGCACAGGCGGCTCAGGCAACGGTGGCAGCGGCGCCGAACCCTCCTACGCCACCAACGGCCCGGGGGCGTGCGATGGCTCCTGGCGAGCGGCGAACGACGACTTCTGCCACGCCGACTGCGCGATCGACGACTGCAAGCGTGTGGCGCAGCGTCCTGTCGACTCGTGCTGCGTGCTGATCGGGGAGCCTGGCAAAGGCACGTCTCCCAACATCTCCCGCACCACCGACACGATTGACTACTCCGACCCCACCGGCGGCCCACCCAACTTGTCCTGTTTCACAGGAGATCCACCTGGTACCAAGCCGAGCAAGCTGGTCACGATGGAAGGCGTGGTCGAAGCGTTCAGCAACGGCTGCGACCTCGGCAACGTGAAGATCGAGGTCTACACGGTAGACAACGACCCCAACTCCGCGACCTACCGGGACAAGCTGGAGTTGATCGGCACCCCCGTCGTCACTGACGACTTCGAAGTAGTCCAGGAAGCTGACGACGACTGCCCCGACGAGCTCGTGGACAACCGGAAGTACGTCTATGCGGACGTGCCCACCTACACAGAGCTGATGGTGATCACGAAGAGCTCCGACGAGAGTGGCGCCGGCGGCGCCCCGCTTTGGCGCACGCTCTACACATACAATCTGTACATCACGGAGGATGACCCCGATTTCGACGCGGGCAGCAACACGTACACCCGCGACCAGCGGGCGCTGGCTGACAGCGACTTTCAGCTAATCCCCACGGTCGCGCTGGGCTCACCCATTTCCGCAGGGAACGGGGCGATCGGTGGCGAGGTCCACGACTGCGACAATATCCGCATTCAGAACGCGCGCGTAGACATCAACAAGGTTCGCGCCGCGGTCAGCTACTTCAACGACGACGAGTACAACCCGCTACCGGAATCGGGGCGCAACGAGGTCGGCACCGGCCGCACCGCAATCTGGTCCGCGCTCAACGTCGAACCCGGCGTCGCCCGTGTGGCCGCCACCGGGCTGATGGACATCGACGGCACCCAGACGCTCGTCACCCTCGGTTACTACGACGTTCGGATCTACGCGGACGCTGTGACCAGCCTGACCTTCCGCGGTCGTCGTCCGTTCCAGTGAGCCGCTGCCGCTAGGCGCCCTCAGAGGCCTCGCGCGTCCCAGGGCGCGGCGGGGCCTCGCGACGTTTAGCCGCCGAGCAGGCGCCAGAACGAGATGGCCGCCGCGGCGCGTACGCTGAGGTGATTGAAGCCATCAGCGCGGGGTGAAGCGATCGGCTCGAGGGCACGGGTCGCCCGCTCTTCGACGCTCTTCGCCAGACCCCAACCTGTACCAAAGCCGAGCAACACAGGCGGTCCGCCGTCCGCGATCGCCTGCCGAGCCGCTTCGTAGGTCGTGTTCTCCGGCCGCTCCTTGGCGCTGGTCGTCCACAGCTCAGCATCCGGCCCAAGCTCCGCCAGAGCGGCATCCAGCGACTCCACGATGCGTAGATCACGCATTGGGGGCTGGCGATCAGGGATCCGCTTCCCACCAGCACCGTGGAGCCAGTGGTCGCGGACACGCGCTGCGAGCTCACGTTGCGCAGCCACGGGATGCACCAGGAAGTAGTCACTCAACCCGAACGTGTGCGCGCTGCGCGAGATATCGTGGATGTCGAGATTCGTGATGGCTGTGGTCACGATCCCCCCCTGTCGATCCAGGATCGGATAGTGAATCAGCGCTGCCGCCACGCGCCTGGGTTCGCTCACTGGTCTTCTTCCTTCAGCAGGTCCGGCCGCCTCGAGCGCGTGCGCTCCACCGCTCGCTCCCGACGCCAAGCCGCGATCTTTCCGTGGTCCCCTCCCTTCAGCACGTCCGGCACCCTCACGCCACGGAACGCCTCGGGGCGAGTGTACTGCGGGTACTCGAGCCCGCCAGAACTCTCGTCGGCAAACGATTCCTCACGGATCGACTCGGCGTTACCGAGCACGCCCGGTATCAGCCGCACGCTCGCTTCGATCACTGCCATCGCAGGGACCTCTCCGCCTGTCAGGACGAAATCCCCTAGCGACAATTCTTCGTCGACGTGTTCCCGAACTCGTTCGTCGAACCCTTCGTACCGCCCGCAGATGAGCACTAGCCGGTCCATCACCGCGAAGCGCCATGCAGTCGCCTGACGGAATGGCTGCCCCTGGGGAGTCATCAGGACGCGGTGAGATCGCCCACCCAGCCGCTGCTCCACTGCCTCGATCGCACTGACCACGCAGTCGACCCTCAGCACCATTCCGGAGCCACCACCATACGGTGTGTCGTCCACGCTGCGGTGACGCCCGAGGCCATGCTCACGCAACCACTCGAACTCCAGCTCAAGCACTCCCTGAGCCTTCGCGCGCCCCACGAAGCTGGTCTCAGCGAAGCTCGCAAAGAGCTCCGGAAACAGCGTAACCACACCAAGCCGCACAGCAGCCTTCCTGACTAGATCAAGCCGTCCAGGCTCGCGAGCACCAGTCGTTTCCCTGCGGTATCAACCTCGGCAACCCAGGGCTCAGCGAGCACTTGCTCGAGCAGCTTTCCCTTCGTGGTCCGAATGACGACCGCGTCCACGCTAGGATGTGTGCGGAGTTCAACGACTTCTCCAA
Organism: Polyangia bacterium; assembly: GCA_030433055.1. GTDB lineage: Bacteria > Myxococcota_A > Polyangia > Polyangiales > Polyangiaceae > JAHBVY01. The sequence goes on along the minus strand of JAUILJ010000685.1, from coordinate 761 downwards.
CGGTCTCGCCGTCGCACTCGACCTCTGCGCCCAGCAGGTCAACCAGGTAGTACTCACCGGGTTCGAGCTCAGGCAGCGCGGTACGCGGCACGCACACCTCTGCTCCGCGCAAGGCCTCTGCTGCGTTGCGATCGACGCATCCCAGATCCATCAACAGCACCTTGTTGGAGCGTCTCACCCCCCGAACACGCACCTCTTGAAGACCGCTCTTCGTGCGCAGCCAGAGCTGCTCAGCGGTCTCCAGAGTGTCGCCTTCGACCCAGTATGGCTGCACCCTCACTTCCCCACGGATACCGTGAGGTCGGGTGATCTTGCCGAGGCCGATCATTGCCTCGGCGGACGTCGAACTCGCGTTCGCATCCTGGCTGGGCGCCTTGGACACGCGGCCTTCAGTCGACGATGTCGAGGTGCGCACGACGGCCCAGCTTCGTGGACGCCGCCGTCAGGATCGTTCGCATCGACTGAGCGGTGCGACCGTCCTTTCCAATGACCTTACCGATGTCGTTCTTGGCGACTTTCAGTTCGATCAATGAGTTGTGATCGCCTTCGATCTCCGACACTTCGACACTGTCTGGGTCGTCGACGAGGGCCTGGGCGATAGTCGCGATCAATTCCTTGAGTGGCATTGGGGAACTCCGCTGTCGCTGGCTCCCTCACCGTGAGGGGTCGGGAGCCCGAGGAGGTATCAAGCAGTAAGCCAGCCAGGAACCACGACGCTTCTCGAGCCGGGCGGTCCTGAGCCTGGAAATCAGGCCTGGGCC
>JAUILJ010000684.1 GCA_030433055.1 Polyangia bacterium | reverse complement strand
CCCACGACTGAGCGGCTTGGTCTCTCGCATGTGGAGCGTGCGCTGGGATCTGGGTGACGAAGCGTTCGAACAGGCAATACTCCCATTTCCGCGTGTCAACATGAGCTTCCAGGGTGAGGAGGCGCGGGTGGTGGGGCCGAGCTCGGAGCGCTTCGTCGCGACGCTGACTGGGGAGGGCTCGGTGCTTGGGGTGCGCTTCGAGCCGGCGGGCTTCGCGGCCTTCAGTGATCGACCCATGAGCAGCTGGCACGGCGCTCGCGCTCCAGTTGCGGAGGTGTTCGGAGCCGCGGGAGCGCGGCTGGCTTGCGAGGTGAACGAGCTGTGTGAAGGCTTCGGCGACGCTGGTCTGCCTGCCGACCGCATGAGCGAAGCGAGACGCCGGGTCGAGAGCTTCCTGCTCGAGCGTTGCGCCCGCCTCGATGCGGAGCAGCGCCGAACCGTGGAGGAGCTAAACCAGCTGATCGAACACGCCCAGCAGAATCGGGAGCTCAAGCGTGCCGAGCAACTCGCGGCGCTCATGGGGTGTTCGCTGAGGTCGCTCCAGCGATTGTTCGAGCGCCTGGTGGGCGTCAGCCCCAAGTGGGTACTGTGCCGTGCTCGTGCCCAGGAAGCCGCCGAGCGCGTTTCCTCGGGGGAAACCGTCGACTGGGTCAGCTTGGCGCTGGAGCTCGGTTATCACGATCAGGCGCACTTCATCCGCGACTTCAAGGCGCAGGTCGGGTTCACGCCGACGGCGTACGCGGCCCGCTGCGCTCGACGCCGAGGGCCTCGTTGACGCCTCCTTCAGGCCGCGCCGGACCCAGGCGCCGCTGCGTCTGCTCCCCAGGGCTGCATCGCTCGAAGCCCCGCGACGTCCAGTTCTCCGCGTTCGAGCTCGCCGCTGGCAGCGTCACAGATACGGTACTCCAGCGTGGTCTGACCAAGGGGCTGAGACTCGACGAAGATGCAGCGCAGCTCCCCGGGCTCGAAGTCACACTGGTCCTGCAGCGCGTGCAACAAGGCCTCGTGGTGCAGGTGACCGTCACCGAAGTTCCACCCCAGCGCCATGCCGGCGACGAGCTCGCCGTCCAGGTACTCGTAGTCCGCGAGATCAGGCACGGCCTTGGGGATCAGCTTGGGCAGCGCTCGCCCGTGGAGGTGCATCAGACGGAATGCCATCACCTTCCCCACCAGGCCGACGGACGTCGCGCGATCGTAGAACCGATCCAGCTGATCGTAGATCCATGGGGAAATCTTGGTCAGCCTATCGAGCTTCTGGTAGCTCTCGCCCCGAAACAGCCACACGCTGTAGGCCCAGTTGCCCGCGTAGTAGCGCATGGCCAGTAGGAACGAGATCGCCTTGGGCGCGATGTTGCCCAAGATCGGCAGGCCGATCAGCAGCACCACCAGGCAGACGCCGAGCGGCAATGAACCTAGATCCCACACGCGCACCTCGGGGTGAGCCCAGAACAACGCGAAGCCGCCGTAGACGACCATCACGTTCCACTCGATGGGCACCCCCATGGGCACGTTGCTCGTGATGTAGCCGTGGAGCATCAGCATCAGCACGATGCCGAGCAACAGGTAGGGGCCCTGTGGAGCCAACAACAGCACCGCGGGCACGCCCAGCTCGAGCAGAGTGCCCACATGGCCCATCACGGTCGCCGCCCGGGAAGGTCGTAGATCCTCCGGGTAGCTGCGATACATCAGCTTGCGGAGCGCTGGGAAGCGCGTGAACGGGCTGTTGCTGTTCATCACGCAGACAACCGTGGGGAAATGGTGGTTGAGCTTGGATACCCCAGCCCAGAACCAGAGGGCCAACTGCACCGACTTGGCTCCAGCGATCCACGTGGGCGCGAACAGGAAGCACAGCAACGTGGTCCAATAGTGCTCACCCCGAAGCGCCAGGAAGATCGTGCGATCGCAGATCCCCGCCAAGGGCATCAACACCACCAGCGGCCAGAAGTGGCTCGCGTCGAGCTCCGGCGCGAGGAGCGCGCGCACCGCAGACGCGACCAGCCCCGCGTAGAGTAGGACGTCGAACAGCCCTCGGCGCACACCCCCCACCAGCGGGAGCGAGGGAAACAGCGCCAGCTTGGTCGTGCCGGGCCGAAGGAAGTACAGCGCGCCACCGACCGGAGGAAAGTAGCGCCCAGTGAGCGGGCCACTGCCACAGCCCAACCCCAGGCCCTCGAAGAGCAGGCTCCAGATGATCGCCTTTTGAAACGCGAGGGGGTGGAGCCACCAGGTTCCGATCGAGGACAGGCTTCCGAGGCTCGGCGAGCGGGTGCAAAACAGCGCCCACCCGAGCACGTAGAGCATCACCTTGACCGCGTAGACCACGTACACGGCGAGCGGTGAGCCATAGCCCTGCAGTGCCCAAGCCTCACACACCATGCGCGCGCGGCGTCCGAGAGGTTGCTTCACCCACTCGAGAGGATCGTAGGGCGGCGGAAGCGGAGAGAGCAGGCTCATGGTCAGCGCTCGCAGACGAAGTCCGCCGGGGAGAAGCGGCGCGCGCGAAGTACGTACTCCGAAGCAAAGCCGGGCCACAGTGAGGTGTTCTTGCCCGAGCGCGTCAGGTACCAGCTGTGACATCCGCTGGTCCAGTTGGTGTAGCGCATCCGCCGCTGTACACCTCGGTTGAAGCGCGCCTGTACGTCTGGTCTGACGTCCATCGACTTCAAATTTTCCGTACGCATATGCTGGAGCATGGCGATGATGCGCTGGATCTCCGCTTCGGTGTAGACGAGCACCGACGTGTGCCCGGGCCCAGTGTTCGGTCCCATCAACATGGCCAGGTTGGGAAACCCGGCGATGGACACCCCGTAGTAAGCCTCGGCGCCGTCGGCCCACTCGGCATGGAGGGAGCGACCTCTGGCACCAACCACCGGAAACGCCGGTGTGTCCACCGGCACGTCGAAGCCAGTGGCGGCGATGAGGACGTCGAACCCTCGCTCTAGCTCTCGCCCGCGATCGTCTCGTGTCACTACGCCGCGGGGGGAGATCCGCGTGATCGGATCCGTGACCAGCGCGACGTGAGGCTTGCACAGCGCGGGGTAGTAGTCGTCGGACAGCAGCATGCGCTTGCAACCGAGGCGGTAGCTCGGCGTCAGCTTGCGCCGCAGCAACCGATCAGGGACCTGACGCGCCCGGTGTTCATGACACACGCCTTCCAGCACGCGAGTCAGCGGCGTACGCCAGACCATGCCCAGACTCATCAGCTCGGTGACGGTGAAAATCGTGTTGCGCATCCAGCGGCGGGCGCGAGGGTGTTCAGCAAAGTAGCGTACCTGAGCTTCAGTGAACTCACGGTCTCGACGGGGGAAGACCCAAGGCGGCGTGCGCTGGAACACGCAGAGCTCCTTCGCCCGATCGACGATCGCCGGCACCACCTGGACGGCGCTCGCGCCGGTGCCAATCACCGCTACCCGTTTGTCGGAGAGGTCGAAGTCATGGTCCCACTGCGCGGTATGAAACAGCCTGCCGCGGAACGATTCCACACCTGTTATCTCCGGGAAGGCGGGATTGCTGAGGCCGCCACAAGCCACGACCACGAGCTTCGCGCGTAACCGAAGGGGCGCGCCCGCTGTTTCCGCCTGGATCAACCATGTAGCTTCGGCATCGTCGTACTCGAGGCGCGTGACGCGAGTCTCGAGCCGCGTCTTGTCACGCAGCCCGTGCTTGCTCACGACGTCGAGCACATAGCCCTGGATCTCTGGCGCAGTGGCGAACGCTCGAGACCAGTCTGACTTTGGCTCGAACGACAACGAGTAAAGGTGTGCGGGAACGTCACAGGCAGCTCCAGGGTACTGGTTGTCTCGCCACGTTCCGCCGAGCTCCGCTGCGCGCTCGAGGAGCACGAAGTCTTCGAAACCGCTCTGGCGCAAACGAATCGCCATCGCGATACCCGAGAAACCGCTGCCCAGAATCGCGACCTCGTGCGCGTCGTCTTTCCCCGCCATTCCAGGCGAGCGTACCGCCGAAGCCATGGCGCGCACAGCCCGAAGGGCGCGCTCCGGAGGGCACCGCAGCAGCTTCGTTGACCACCTGTGCCGCCTGACGTAGTGAACCGACGAGGTCTCCCCTGGCAACCCCTGAGCATCACCGAACCCATCGCATTGGTTGGCTGCGCGCGGCGGTGCTGGGCGCCAACGACGGCATCGTGTCCACAGCGAGCCTGATCGTGGGTATCGCGGCGGCCGATAGCAGCAAGAGCACCGTGCTGCTCGGCGCGTTCGCCGGCATGGTGGCTGGCGCGATGAGCATGGCCGCGGGTGAGTATGTTTCCGTGAGTTCCCAAGCCGATACGGAGGAAGCAGACCTGGATATCGAGCGGGAGGCTTTGGAACAGAACCCTGAGTACGAGCTGGCCGAGCTCACGAAAATCTACGTCGAGCGGGGCCTGACCCACGAGCTCGCCGCGCAAGTGGCCCGAGAGGTCCGAAAGCTGGGCCGCGCGCACAAAGACCTTCAAGTCCTCGTGGTTTCCGGCGGCGAGCCCATCTGGCCCCAGCGACGAGCCCTGCAACGCGGCGTGCATATTGTCATCGGAACCCCGGGGCGCCTGCTGGACCACCTCAAGCGTGGGGACCTTGACACCCGCGCGGTGCGCACCGTGGTGCTCGACGAGGCGGACCGCATGCTGGACATGGGCTTTCAAAAGGACATGGAGCAGATCCTCGACGCCCTGCCCACGGACCGGCAGACCGTCTTCTTCTCCGCGACCTTCCCAAACTCCATCGAGGCGATGAGCCGCGCCCATCAACGCGCGCCGGCCCGCATCGTGGTCAGCGACCCGGTCGAAGAGGCGCCCGCGATCGAGCAGCTCGCGGTGCCAGTAGAGTCCAAGAATAAGTTGCAGAGCCTGTACGGGGTGCTCACAGCCTACCCCTCGGACTCGGTACTCATCTTTTGCAATATGAAGGCGACCGTGGCCCGCCTGGCCCAGGACCTCTGTCATGACGGGCTGAGCGCGGCCGGACTGCACGGCGACCTCGATCA
>JAUILJ010000683.1 GCA_030433055.1 Polyangia bacterium | reverse complement strand
ACTTGGCGATTGTCCAGGCTCGCTACGCGTTCTTGGATGGCCTCGCAGAGCGCGTTCACGGCGAGCGCGATCGACACCCTCCCAAGCGGCCTTTTTCCGAGCGGATTGACCGGTGGCTCCTGCATCCCGTGTTCGGTTTCGTGGTCTTCATCGCGATCATGCTGCTGGTGTTCCAGAGCCTGTTCGCCTGGGCCGACCCCGCGATCGGACTGGTCGAGGGCGCGGTATCAGGCCTGCAGGGTCTGATCCGGACGACGTTCCCCGACTCGATCCTCCGCGATCTGGTCACCGAGGGCATCGTGGGTGGCGTTGGCAACGTGATCGTCTTCTTGCCCCAGATCCTCCTGCTGTTCCTGTTCATCGGGCTCCTGGAAGACTCCGGGTACATGGCGCGCGTCGCCTACCTGATGGATCGCATCATGCGGTCGCTGGGCCTGCATGGGCGCGCCTTCGTGCCGATGCTCAGCGGCTTCGCGTGCGCCGTGCCGGCGATCATGGCCACGCGCACCATGGAGCGGCAGCGCGACCGGCTGCTCACCATGCTCGTGATACCGCTGATGACGTGTTCGGCGCGGCTGCCCGTCTACACGTTGATCATTGGCGCGTTGTTCCCGCCCAGCAAGGCATTCGGCTTGCTACCCGTACAGGGCCTGTTGATGGTGGGGATGTACGTCTTCGCCATGATCATGACCCTCGGCTCCGCGGCGGTGCTCGGGCGGACCACGGTCAAGGGACGGCGCATCCCGCTGATCCTCGAGCTGCCCCCCTACCGCTTCCCCAACATACGCTCCATCGTGCGCTCGATGCTCGAGCGCTCGCTCGCTTTCCTCAAGGAAGCGGGCACGGTCATCCTGGTCTGTACGGTCGCGCTGTGGGCGCTCCTGTATTTCCCCCGCGCCGGCGAGGCTCCGCCCAACGTCGATCCCGCCGCCCACCAGGCTCGAGCCCTCGAGAACAGCTACGCTGGGCGCCTCGGCAAGGGCATGGAGCCGGCGATCAAACCCTTGGGCTTCGACTGGAAGATCGGAGTCGGATTGATCGGCTCCTTCGCCGCGCGGGAGGTGTTCGTCTCCACCATGGCGCTCGTCTACGGAGTGGGCGAACCAGAGGACGACGAGGCCAAGCCGCTGCGCGAGAAGATACGTGCGGAGACCAAGGCTGACGGCAAGCCAGCGTACACACCCTTGGTAGGCCTCTCGCTGCTCATCTTCTTCGCAATCGCGTGCCAGTGCATGAGCACCCTTGCAGTTGTCCGCAGGGAAACGCGCACGTGGCGCTGGCCGCTCTTCATGTTCGCGTACATGACCGTCCTGGCCTATGTATTCAGCTTCGCGGTGTACCAGGGCGGCAGGCTGCTCGGATTTGGCTAGGGGCGAGGGTCAGGCGTCGGCGCGAGACACTTCGCCGAAACGACGACGCAGCTCCTGCAACCAGACGGCGTGCTTCTGCTTGTCGAGAATCATCACTCCAAGCTCGCCGCCTCCGGGCAAACGAAACACCAGGTGCATGCGGCCACCCTTCGCCCCGCCCAAGAACCATTTGGTCTCGCGCACGCCAGCGATCTCTTCGGCGCGCACGTCGATCGGATCACCCACGAGGCGCCGAACCAAGAGCCGCTTGTTGGTGAGCGCGACCAGCGCATTACCACGCACCTTGCCGTGCCCGGCGTTGGAGCCGCGATAGATCGCCGACTCCGGACCGAGCGCGAGGGTCTCGCCCTTGGCCTCCAGTTCACGACCCAGCGCCTCCGCTTCGGCTCGCGAGCGCTTGCGCATCCAGGCGATGATCGGAATCCAGATCACCAGCTGGAGCAGCAAGATGCCGCCCACGAGCGCCAGCACGAACACAGCGGTGTGCGTCGATTCCACGCTCCCGATCTAGCGCGCTTTGCCTGCCGCGGATAGCGTTGTGACTGACGCAACCAAGCCTGACGCGCGAGCGGACCAGCACCACTTGACGGTCACAGCGTAGGACAACGCGTCTCCCCCCAAACCCGAACCAGGCATCCGACCGTGGGTACGCAGCGTCAGTCCGAACCGGTAGTGAGTGAGCGGTTCGATCCGCTGCGCCTCGAGGTGTTGCCCCGCGGTTTCTGTGAGCGTCCGGTGCTCACCGTCGCGCGCGCTCTGGTGGGCGTGTTCGTCGTACGTGAGCTCGAGGGGGCGCGAGTAGTCGGACGCATCGTCGAGACCGAGGCGTATCGAGGCCCCGAGGATCGCGCAGCGCACTCGTTCGGCGGAAGGCGGACGCCCCGAACCGAGGTGATGTTTGGGCGCGCAGGCCTCTGCTATGTCTTTCGCATCTACGGCATGCACGATCACTTCAACGTGGTCGCCGGGGCTGAGGAGCAACCACACGCGGTGCTCGTACGAGCAATGGAACCCGTAGCAGGGCTCGACGCGATGCGTACGCGACGCAGCCGCCGCGCCAAGCGCCCAGTGCCCGACAGGCAGCTGCTCAGCGGTCCCGGGAAGCTGACTCAGGCGCTGGAGATCACCCGTGACCTGTACGGGCACGCCCTCGACGAGCCGCCGCTGTGGCTCGCACGATTACCCAATCAGCCCCCCGCAAGGATCGTCCGCTCACCACGCGTCGGCATCGACTACGCGGGCGACTGGGCGCACAAACCCTGGCGGTTCAGCGAGCGAGACAGCCCCTGGGTGAGCGTGAAACCGAAACCCGCCGCGGGAAGCTCCTGACTCCAATTGCCGAGCCCACGGGAGGAAAGTAGGGTCGCGGCATGAGCGATCGTCCAAGACCGCCAAGGCCTTCGAGCGTGCCTCCCACAAGCAGCCGCACTCCGACCCAAGGTGGACGCCGCGGGCGGCTTTCGGGCAAGCGCATCGCCCTGGGCGTCACGGGCAGCATCGCCGCCTACAAGGCAGCGATCCTCGCGCGGCTCTTGGTGAAGGACGGCGCCGAGGTCCAGGTGGTGCTGACCCGCGCTGCGAGAGAGTTCGTGGGAGCCGCGACGTTCGCGGGGATCACCGGCAATCCCGTGCTGGACGACATGTTCGACGACAACCTCGGTGGCGAGGTGCATGTCGAGCTAGCCCAGGACAGCGACCTGATCGTGGTGATGCCCACGACGGCTGACGCGCTGGCTCGCTTCGCTCAGGGCCGCGCCGCAGACGTACTCAGCGCCGCGCTCCTGTGTGCGACCTCACCGGTGCTCCTGGTACCCGCCATGCATCCGCGCATGTGGTCTCATCCGGCGACCAAGCGCAACGTCGCGACGCTGACCGGTGACGGGCGAGCACACTTCGTCGGCCCCACCAGTGGCGAGGTGGCCTCGGGGGAGAGCGGCGTGGGTCGCATGGCAGAGCCAGAGGCTGTCCACTCAGCCATCTTGGCTCAGCTCTCTCAAGACGCCTTGGCGGGGAAGCACGTCGTGGTGACGGCGGGCCCGACGGTGGAAGACCTGGACCCCGTGCGCTTCGTCAGCAATCGTTCCACGGGGAAAATGGGCTTCGCCCTTGCGGAGCGAGCCGCACAGCGCGGCGCCCACGTGACGCTGATCAGCGGCCCCGTCGAGCTACCCACACCCTACGGGGTACACAGAGTGGACGTTCGTAGCGCCGTCGCCATGCGCGGCGCGGTGTGGCAGGCGGTAGGTCCAGATCTGAGCCACGCTGACGCGCTCATCATGTGTGCTGCCGTCGGCGATTATCGCCCCGCGGAAACGCACTCGAGCAAGCTGAAGCGCGGGGACAGCGGGCTCTCCCTGGAGCTGGTGCAGAACCCCGACATCATCAGTGAGGTCGGTGCCGCACGGCAGGGCAAGCGACCCGTCCTGGTGGCCTTCGCCGTGGAGACCGCGACCCCTGAGCAGATCGTGGAGAACGCGCGAGGCAAGCTGAAGAAGAAGTGCGTGGACCTCGTGGTCGCGAATCACGCCAAGGACAGCTTCGGCAAGTCCGACAACTTGGCAACGCTGGTTGGCCCAGTGGACGACTTGCCCCTCCCCCAAATGCCCAAGCTAGAGCTAGCCGATCGCATCCTCGACTGGGTGCTGGCTCGGCTCAGTTCGACCGCCACCTCGGAAACCCCTCGAACAGGCTGATAGATGCCGCTGATTGCCGTCATCGTGCTGGTCGTTGGAGCCAGCCATTTCTATTTCCTCCAGGAACAGTACGCCGGCTCCTGGACGATGTACGCAGGCCTTGGCCTGCCCTACCTGGTCTTCGCCACGCTCGCGCTGCGCGACATGTGGGAAGAAGGCGTGCTGGCGGAGCGGCTCACCCCTCGCTGGGGCGACGTCGGCCTGGGCGGCCTGATGGGCCTGGTGTTGGTGGGCGCAGGCTGGGTGGTGCGCGAGCAAGTCATCCCAGAGCACGGCCTGCACCGCGTCTGGGTGATGCGCATCTTGACTCAGGTCGGCGACGCCAAGGTGATTCAGGCGAGCATCGGGCTGACCCTGGTGATCCTCGTGATCGCCATGCTCGAAGAGCTGGTGTGGCGTGGTCTGGTGCTGCCCCAGGTCGAGCGGATCGTGGGGGTGAGGCGCGGTTGGATCCTAACCGCGCTGCTCTACGCCCTCGCTGTGGTCCCCGCGATGTGGCCCACCAAGGTCGAGCCGCTCGGGCTCAACCCGTTTCTACCCGCGGCTGCGCTGGGATGTGGCTTGGTCTGGAGCTTCATGGCGGCCCGTCTCGGCCGCCTCGCCCCGATCATGATCAGCCACGCGGTGTTCACCTACTTCTCGGGTGTGGTGTTCCGCGTGCCTGGCACCTGACGCCCTGCGCCCTGGGAGGTCAGTCTCCCGCGATGCGCGCCATCTCCTCGTCGGAGATGTCGAAGTCGGCGTACACGTTCTGCACGTCGTCGTGATCGTCCAGCGCCTCGAATAGATTGAGGCACACCTCGGCGTCTCGACCGTCCACGGGCTTCTTGTTCTTGGCCACGTAAACCAAACTCGAGTCCTTGACCTCGAGCTTGGCCGCTTCCACGGCTGTCGTCACCCGATCGAGATCCGTGGGAGGTG
>JAUILJ010000682.1 GCA_030433055.1 Polyangia bacterium | reverse complement strand
GCGAACCTAGCGTTTCCCCACGGGATCAACTGCTTCAAACACTGAGCCAGATCTCGGGAGAGCACGTGCTGTCAGGGCAGCACAACCGCGAGCCCAACTCCTCCCCGGCGCAGTGGACCGAGCGCATCCACGAGACAACGGGGAAGTACCCCGCGCTGTGGAGCGGAGATTTCCTCTTCGAACAAGAGAACATCGATCATCGGTGGGACATGATCGCCGAAGCGAAGCGTCAGGCGGACGCGGGAGCGATCGTGAACATCATGTGGCACGCGTGTCCGCCAGGCTCCGGCGACCCCTGCGGGTGGGATCAATACGGCATCAAGAGTCACCTGAGCGACGCCGAATGGATCGAACTCATCACGCCGGGGACCGCGCTTCATGACAAGTGGCTTGCTCGCCTCGACGACATCGCCGTGTACCTCCAAGATCTCGAAGACAGCGGCGTGGCCATCCTATTTCGACCCCTCCACGAGATGAACCAAGGAGCGTTCTGGTGGGGCGGCAGGCCCGGCCCCGACGGGACTCGCCGCTTGTATCAGATCACCCACGACTACCTCGTCCAGACCAAGGGGCTGGACAACCTCGTGTGGGTCTGGGACGTGCAAGACCTGAGCTGGGACTTCGCCGACTACAGCCCCGGAGCGGACTACTTCGACGTCGCCGCGCTGGACGTCTATGGCGATGGCTACACCACCGCGAAGTACAACGCGATCTTGGACGTATCGGCTGGGAAACCGATCGCCATCGGTGAGTGCCAGCGCTTGCCTAGCCCCGCCGAGCTCGACGCCCAGCCACGCTGGACGTTCTTCATGGCGTGGGCTGAGTTGGTGTACGACTACAACTCGGACGAGGAGATCCGCGCGCTCTACTCCGCACCTCGAGTGCTCACTCGGGACGAACTCTAGGCGGAAAGGCACCCGACGCGTGCTCCGCGGAGAGCGACTCTTGAGCCCCCCGGATCCGGATATGATTGTCTCACGCAGGCGGAGCTCGAGGGGGTGAGAGCACGATTGTTCCGCAGGGATAGGTCGCTGAAGCTCAACACGCGCGCCGCCTGGGTACGCGAGAGTTCGGCGTAAGCGCTGCGTTCGGGCGCCGAGCCCGCCAGTTGCCAAGCACAGCGCACCCCACTACGGTGGGGCATGGTTGAGCAAGCCGCTGCCGTTGAGGTGAAGCACCTGTACAAGGTGTTCGGCGATCGCCCAGAGCACGCCCTCGAGCTCCTCGAGGGCGGCGTGAGCAAAGCCGAAATCTTCGAGCGCACCGGGATGACGATTGGCGTTGAAGACGCGAGCTTCAGCGTTTCTCCCGGGGAAATCTTCGTGGTCATGGGCCTGTCGGGCTCGGGCAAATCGACGCTGCTCCGGATGCTGAATCGCTTGATTCAACCGAGCGCAGGACAGGTACTGATCGAAGGTCAGGACATCACCCATCTGAGCGAGCGCGAGCTGATCGACGTACGCCGCAAGAAGATGAGCATGGTTTTCCAGTCCTTCGCCTTGCTGCCGCACCTCAAGGTCTGGGAGAACGTCGCGTTCGGGCTCGAAATCGCAGGCGTCGACAAGCAAGAGCGCCGTGGGCGTGCGCTCGGAGTGTTGGAGCAAGTGGGACTCAAGGCGCAGGCTGAGAGCTACCCGCCTCAGCTCTCGGGGGGCATGCAGCAGCGCGTTGGGTTGGCCCGGGCGCTGTGCACTCGTCCGTCGGTGCTGTTGATGGACGAAGCATTCAGCGCCCTCGACCCGCTTATCCGCAGCGAAATGCAGGACGAGCTGCTGCGGCTGCAGCGTCAGGACGCCCGCACCATCGTCTTCATCTCCCACGACCTCGACGAAGCGATGCGCATCGGGGATCGCATCCTGATCCTCGAGGCAGGGCGCATCATTCAGCTGGGTACGCCCCAGGAGATCATGGACAGGCCGGCGAACGACTTCGTGCGCTCCTTCTTCCGCAATGTGGATGTCACGAAGTTTTATCGCGCGGGAGACGTGGCCCAGAAGCACGATGAGCTGGTGGTGGACGAAGCCGAACACGACGTCGCCCAGCTACTCGAACGCATGCTGCGCGAAGATCGCGAAGTGGCCTACCTGCGAGCCGCCAACGGCAAATTCGCCGGAGTCGTGACCTCGCACACTCTGCGCGTTCAGCTCGACTCTGGGACTCCAGAGCTGAAGTCGGCGGTCCTGGAGGTCGCCCGCGTAGCTAGCGAGCAGCCGCTCGGTGACGTCGTCGCCGAGGTAGCAAACAGCCGTGTCGCGCTCCCGGTACTCGACGACGACGGTCATCTCGCCGGCGTGCTCTCCAAGTCCGATTTGCTCAGAGCGCTGCGGCGCGTGAACTCAGAGGAGGCACGACCATGACGACTCGGGTGCCGGGTCGCCTGCCCATCGGAGATGGGATCTCCCACGTCGTGAGCTTCCTCCTTGCCCACCTGCAGCCCGTCTTCGATCGCATCGCGTGGTTCGTGGATGGGCTGACGAGTGCGTTTCAGTCCGGCTTGCTGTGGCTCCCACCCTGGTTCGTCACCGCCGCCTTGGTGCTGATCGCGTTGTGGCGCGTCGGCCTCGGCTTGGCCTCGTTTACCGCGGTCGCTTTCGCCCTCGTGGTGAGCCTGGGTCTCTGGCAAGAGACCATGGCGACCCTCGCCCTGGTGCTTGCCTCTACCATGCTGAGTCTGCTGATCGGGTTGCCGCTCGGGATCTGGGCAGCTCGCCGAGACTGGGTCGATCGCGCGCTCCGGCCCATCCTCGATCTGATGCAGACGATGCCGGCGTTCGTGTACTTGATCCCCGCGGCAATGTTTTTCGGGTTGGGGCGAGTGCCCGGCGCGATCGCGACGATCATCTTTTCGATGCCCCCAGCGGTCCGCCTGACGAACCTCGGCATCCGACAGGTGCCCAAGGAGATGGTCGAAGCTGGGCTGGCCTTCGGCGCGACCCGGCGCCAGTTGCTGTTCAAGGTGCAGATCCCTCAGGCGCTGCCGTCGATCATGGCCGGCGTGAACCAGAACATCATGCTGGCGCTGTCGATGGTGGTCATCGCCTCGATGATTGGCGCTGGAGGCCTGGGCAACTCGGTGTTGCGCGGGATCCAGCGCCTCGACGTGGGCCTCGGTTTCGAGGGCGGCATCGGCGTGGTGCTGCTCGCCATCGTCCTCGACCGCATCACCCAGAGCTTTGGCGGCGGGAAGCGCGAGCCGCTGCGCGCGCGTGTGCTCGGGTTGTTCAGGGGCGCTCCTCACCCCCAAAAGAAAGAGGAGGCGTCGTGAAGTCGCTGGGAAAGCTGCGCCAGGCGCTGTTCGCTCTGCTCGCCATCCTGGCGCTGGTGTATGTGGCGCGCTTTGGGAAGCGCACGAGCTCAGCTCCCGAGAGCCAGGCAACGGACACGCCGAGTGACCGCCGAGCGCCGGGCGAGGCGTCGGAGCCGAGCCAGCTCGCCAACGGTGACGTCTCGCCCCCTAGTGCCTCGTGGAAACGCAAGGTTCGCATCGGCTGGACCGCGTGGGCCGACGCTGAGTTCGTCACGAACCTGGCCAAGCGGATCCTGGTGGAGCGCATGCACTACGACGTCGAGCTGGTAATGGCCGACGTGGGTATTCAGTACCAGGGCCTGGCCGATGGGAGCCTGGACCTGATGCTGATGGCGTGGCTACCGAAGACGCACCAAAACTACTGGAAGAAGGTCGCTGGCAAGGTGGTCAACCTGGGCCCGCTCTACACCGGCGCGCAGCTCGGCTGGGCGGTGCCGGACTACGTGCCCGAGGACCAGGTGCGCTCGGTCGCCGACCTGAAGCGGCGCGCGGTGGCAGAGAAATTGGACAACAAGATCCAAGGCATCGATCCCGGTAGTGGTCTGATGCAGGTGTCCGAGCAGGCGATGAAAGACTACGGCCTGAAGGAGCAGCTGGTCTCCTCCAGCGGCGCCGCGATGACCGCCGCGCTGGACCGCGCGATCCGCCGCAAGCGCTGGATCGTCGTCACCGCCTGGAGCCCGCACTGGATCTTTGCCAAGTGGCACCTGCGCTACCTCGATGACCCGAAGCATGCGTTCGGAGCGGCGGAGCGGGTGCACGCGCTGGCTCGTCAAGGCTTCGACAGAGACTACGACCCCAAGCTGGTCGGCTTCCTGACTCGCATGTTCCTGCCCCTGGGCGAGCTGGAAGCCGCCATGCTCGACGCCAGCAAGCGCAACGTCGAGCAGGCAGTCGATCGCTACGTGGAAGAGCATCCCGCGCGCATCGAGTATTGGCTCAGCGGCAGGTCGCCTTCGACCGGCTGAACCCTGACGGCGGAACGCAGGCGGTTGCTGGTCGACCTGGGAGCGCCGCCTCTCCAGCGCGTGCGATCCCGGAGCGCCTCGACGCCTGAATCGAGGTACCATCACCCACGATGAGTCCACGAACGGGCAGCGGATGAACACGACGCGTCTCACCCCCATCTCCGTGATCTGCGCGGTGCTCTGCCCTCTCGCCCTGGTCGTTGGCTGTGTCAGCTCCGACAACGGGTCTCCAGGCGACGGCTCGAGCGGCGGCAGCGATGCCGCGAGCGGGGGACAGTCGGCAGGCGGGAGCGGAGCGAGCGCAGGTACGTCCGCCGGCGGCGGTCACGCGACGGGCGGCAGCCAGTCCACGGGCGGCAGCGGAGGAGTGACTTTCCTCGCCTGCTCTGGCAGCCAAGCGCGGCTGCCCGCGGGTGGCGAGCCGTTCGACTGCGGCAGCTCCGGGCAGATCCTCGAGGATAAGGGGCGCCCCGACAACCGAGTGAACTACGTGATCTTGGGCGACGGCTACACCTCCGATCTGCTCGACACGCTGTTCATCGACCACGTGAAGAACATGCTGTACGGCGAGCAAGGCTACGGGACGGACCTAGGGGAACCCTATCGCCGCTACTGGAGCTACATCAACGTGTGCGCGCTCAAGGTGGCGAGCAACGAAGCCTGCATCGACGACGGGGACACCGGGCAGCTCTGCGACACTGCGTTCGACGGCAG
>JAUILJ010000681.1 GCA_030433055.1 Polyangia bacterium | reverse complement strand
TCTTCGGCAGCTGCGCCGGACCTCACCCCCAACCCGAGATCGGCCGCAGGAGCTCACTTCTCGTTTGGGGGGGAGACAAAATGAATGCGCGGCGCATCCCGAAGGAGGCACCGCGCCGTACGGAAACAAGCCGGCTGCCGCTGAGGCGGAATTCCCGGCCTATTTCAGGCTTTTTGCCCGCTGCTCGCCGCCTGGGCGACCTGGCGTTGCTGCTGCTGGAGGTACTGCGCCACGGCGCGAGAGCGCTCGATGGCGAACTGCTTGACCTCGCGGTTGGGTGACCCAGCCAAGGCGTTGAGCAGCTTGGTGACCTTGTCGATCTGCCGGCTCTGAAACAGCGCCTCGAAGTAGTTGTTCGCCAGGCGCACGTCGCGAGCCATCTTTGCCTCGTGAGGCTGAAGCAAGCTGATCACCTTGTTGAGATCGCCCTTCTGGCCATGCAACGCCGACAGACACACGAGCGCTAGGGGATCGTCGCTGTTGCGCTTGACCGCCTTCTCCGCCCACTCGAGGGCCTTGTCGCGGGTGTTCTCGTCGTTCGCGTAGAAGCCCTGCACTGCGATGAAAGGCGCCGCCGTGGTCTTGTTGGGTTCCTTGTCGGCCAGCTCTTCGAGCGCCTTCACCGCTGCCGCTTCGTCAGCGCCCTCACGCACCTGGCTGAACAGGTAAGCCCATGCATCGACGCATTTTGCGTCGATCTCGATGGCCTTCTCGATCAACTCGCGTTCCCCCGCGGTATCGCCTTTGCCCTTGGCCACCTTCGCTAGGTGCAGGGTCGGGAACGGGTTGCCCTTCAGCAGGTTCTGCGCACCCTTCAAGGTAGCCTCGGCCTTCTCCCACTTTTCTTGCTGCAGCTGGGTCACGCCCAGTCCGAGCCAGTCCTCACCGACCATACCGCCCTGAGCCACGACCTTGGCCAGCACCTTCTCGGCTTGCTCGAGGCGCCCGTACTTGACGAGCTCCTGGGCGTAGATGCGACCGCGGTTGAGATCCTCTTTGTTTTCCTTCCAGTTCTTTTCCAAACCGCTCAGGAGATCTTCGAGGCCGATGGCGATCGGGCGCCCCTCTTGATCGGTCACCTGCACCGCTGGCCCGTTGAACCCCAACAGCTCCCACATCTGTTCGGGAGTCACTGCCAGTGGCCCCTTCTCCAAGTGCCCCTTCAGCTCGTCCGAAGGCTGGTTCAGCGGCAACAGGACCAACGCGTTCGACGGCACGCCGCCGGGGAACGCACTCACGGGGGCAACGATGGCCGCACCGCCGGTCAGCTGAAGGTTCGCGGCTTGGGCGCCAGCAGGCAGATTCTCAGTCATGGGTTCCTCTCGGGTCACTCGCAGCGCGCCCTGCTCCGGCAAATCGGATGGGCGTGCGGCGTGACGGGGCGAGCAACCTAGCAGCGCGCCGAGAGCCGAGCAACACGCTGTGCGCTCCCCCCGAAGTCCCTTCGAGAGAGCGGCTTTTGGGCGGTGTTCGTGCTCACCGTCCGTTGCCGTGAGGGCACGCTCGACACTCCTCGGGGCGTCCACGAGACCCCAGAGGAGACACGCGAATCCCACTCGGGTCCCTGGTCGAAAAGCGGAGCTTCGTCGAGTAGTGTTCAGCGCATGACATCACGCGTCGCCGCGCTCCCCCTTGCGAGGAGCGCGCAAGCCATCCCACGTCGCGTTCCTCTGCTGCTCGCCTCGGCGCTCAGCCTGTTCTGCTCGAGCATCGCGACCCATGCCGTTGCCGATACCTCGACCATCAAGCGGCCGGGCGCGCACCCACGTTACACCCTGGAGGCCGAACCCCACTTCTCCGTTGGGGTCGGTGGCGCGCCTGGCCCAATCGAGGGCAACGGCTTCGGGCCCGGTGGGCGCTTCACCCTGGAGCTCGTCGACAACGGCTTCATCAGTTCCATCAACAACACGGTGGGCATTGGCTTCGGCGCAGACCTCTTGTTCTGGGGTGACGCGGACGTCGACGTTTGCGAAGGACCCGTGAACAACCGCACCTGCGTGCGCGAGAGCCGAGACTATCGCGAGCTGGTGCTGCCGGTGGTCATGCAGTGGAACTTCTGGGTCTCCCGCGACTGGTCGGTGTTCGGAGAACCGGGCGTCGCCTATCGCGTTCGCCGTAACGCCGACGACCGCATCGATCCGTTCGTCTTCTACGCGGGAGGTCGCTACCACTTCGGTGACAACCTGAGCCTCACCATGCGCGTGGGCTATCCAAGTGTATCGGTGGGTGTGTCGTTCCTGCTGTAGGCGCAGGCTAGCGCCGAACGCTAGCGCCGAACGCTCGGATCCCAGAGCTCTGAACCAATCTTCGCGCTCGCCCGTAGCTATCTGAGTCGGTTTCCCAGCGTTGAACGACCAGGCTGGGGAATCGACCGACACGAACGCGGGAATCACGCGCGGCTGAAGACACGCGCAGCTGAAAACACCGCGCAGCTGAAAACACCGCGCAAAAAGCCGAGCAAAGCTGAGGCCTGATGGCGATGGCCGAGGGGGCGTGGCGGCGCTGGCCCAAGCGGACTATACAAAGGGGATCGATGGACAAACTTCTCGGCATTGTCGCGGCAATCTTAGGGTTGGGTCTGCTGATGGTGGTGCACGAGTCCGGGCACCTGTTGGCGGCGCGAGCGTTCGGCATGAAGGTGCTGAAGTTCAGCATCGGTGTCGGTCCCGCCATCTGGCGGCACAAGCCGAAGAACAGCGACACGATCTATCAAGTCGCCCCCATCCCGTTCATGGCCTACGTGCAGATCCACGGGATGAATCCGCTGGAGGAGATCGACCCCGATGACAAGGAGAGCTACGCGAACTCGAGCTTGATCGCTCGCATCGGAGCGATCTTCGCGGGCCCCCTTGCAAACTACCTCTTCGCGTCGATTCTTTTCCTCGGGGCAATCCTCATCGGGGGAGAAAAGTCCGTTACGCTCGCAGTGGACAAGGTCAGCGAGAAGATGCCGGCCGCGACTGCAGGGTTTCAGTCCGGAGACGAGATCAAGCGCATCGATGGCAAGCAGATCGAGAACTGGGAACAGCTCCTGACCAAGGTGCAGGGCAGCCCCGACAAGAAGCTGGAAATCGTCGTCGATCGAGGCGGGACCGAGACGACCCTGTTCGTCACCCCCAAGAACACCGAGGGCAAGGGCCTGATTGGCATCAGCCCGAAGTTGCGACGCGACCCGGTTCCGTTCGGCAAGGCGGCAACGCTCGCCATCGTGATGCCAGCGGAGCTAGTGGGTCAGATGCTCGCCAGCCTGGGCCGGCTCGTCACGCTGAAGGAAAAGGCGGAGCTGGGTGGGCCGATCCGCATCGGAGAAGAAATCACCAAATCCGTGAAGCTCGGGCCCGACTCCTACCTGAGGCTGCTCGCCGTGCTCAGCACCTGGCTCGCCGTGTTCAACCTGCTACCGGTGCCCGCGCTCGACGGTGGCCGCCTGATGTTCCTGGGCTACGAAGCGATCACTCGCCGCCGCGCCAACGCCAAGGTCGAAGCCACCGTCCACCTGGTCGGCATGGCGGTGCTGCTGATGTTGCTGCTGGTGGTGAGCGTAGGCGACGTGGGCCGCCTCGCCGGTAGCTGACCGGGAGCGGCGAAGCCCTGATATGCAGGGTGTTTTGTCGACACCCTGCTAGGCTCGCCGCCATGGATCGCATCGCGTTTCACGGCCGGGGCCTGCACACGGGAGCGCTGTGCAGCGTGGCGATGGATCGCGATCTGGGTCCGGTGAGGGTACGTATCGGCAAGCGCAGTCACCCGCTACACGAGCTCAAGGTCTTGCGCACCGACCACGGTGTTCAGGTCGGTGTGGGTGAGGCCGATCCAGATTTCCGCTTGGATTTATTTGAGCACCTGTGCGCGGCCCTCGCTGGGCTCGGCATCTACGAAGATCTGGAGATCCGGGCCAGCGGCCCCGAGGTTCCGCTGTTGGACGGCGGCGCGCTCGAGGTCAGCCTGGCGCTGCTGGGTCTCGACCTACCCGAAGCGCCAGCGCGCTTCCGCATCAAGCGCCCCGGCGAGCTGTCCATCGGCACGGCCCGCTATACGTTTCAGCCCGCCGAGCACGTGCTGGTGCGCGTCTGCGTCGATTTCCCAGGCGTTGGCGAGCAGTGGGCGACGTGGGACGGCACCCGCTCGCACTTTCTGGCGGAGATAGCGCCCGCGCGCACGTTCGGTTTCCGAAGAGACCACGAGCGCCTGCTCGCCGCCGGCCGTGCGCAGGCAGTCGACCCGCGGAGCGTCATCGTGCTCGACGATGAGGGGAACGTCATGCCCCCGGGCGCGCCGATGCGTGGCGCCGAGCTCGCGCGGCACAAGCTGCTCGACCTGCTGGGCGATCTCTACCTCGCGGGGGGGCCGATCCTGGGCGAACTCACCGCCGATCAGCCTGGCCACACCAACAATCACCGCTTGATGCGGGCTGCCAAGGAAGCCCAGCTGATCGAGCGTGTTTGAGGTATGGTTCCCAGCGTGAGGCGGCAGAGTCAGCGCCAGCGCGGAACGGAGGCGCCCTCGTCCAGGGACGGGAGGCCGAGTTGCCCCAGTCGAGGGGATCGCGCAGCCATGCCTCGAGGCCTCGTGTTCGGGACCCTCGCGTTGCTCGGCGGCCTCGTCTTCTCCGCTTGCGGTACCCCCAAGGTCAACCTCAACGAAGGCCCGCGGGAGTACGTGTCCACGGACTACGAGGCGGTCCTGCGTGACTGGACTCGGGACGAAGAGTTGATCGTGATGAGCGAGCTCGACAACGTGCTCAACGTCACCGCGACCTACGAGAGCTGGGACTTTCGCTGGGCGTACGTGATCCGCTACGCGCGCGACTATCGCCTCACCATCCCGCAGCGGCAGAAGCTGCTTGGCAAGGAGACCCTTGCGGCGCACCTCGTCCATGAAGCCGGGCTCCAGGACGACGTCGAGCACGGCGTTGCCGACGGCGCAGGCGAGCGCGTTGCCGCCGAACGTCGTGCCGTGCGTGCCCGGACCCATGCCGGCCGCCGCCGCCTCCGTC
>JAUILJ010000680.1 GCA_030433055.1 Polyangia bacterium | reverse complement strand
ACAGTCTAACGATACGAGCATGGTTTCTGACTCCCCCAAACGTCCACTAGTGAGCTCGCTACCTCCGGAGACCGAGGACATCGACGCGTCATGGGACGACGAGCCCTTCGGGCTCGAGCTGGAGGGCGGAGATCCGTTCGACCGCGAGACGGTCGTGCCAGATGAACCGGTGGAAGACTTTGCAGCCCGTCAGATGGCCGCAACCTCCAGCGGTCCGCCAAAGCCGGCTTCGGAGTTCCCCCTCCCCAGTGGAGACTTCGAACCAGAGAGCTTGCCACCGCTCCCGCTCGAGCCGAGCGCGGGCCGCTTCAGCACACCAGCGCCGGAGCGGCTCAGCCCGGCTACCCCAATGCCGGCCCGCCGGCCCTCCGACGGATTTTCCTCAAGGAATACCCAGACCAACCCGGAGCCGCTGCGCCCCATGAGCAGGGCTCAGCTGGACCCGGACTTCGCCCAAGCCCCTGACAGCTTTGGCTCGCTTCCACCCCTGGCGCACGACTTCGACCCCACGAGCGACGAGGATCCAAGCGTCGAGGCGCCGAGCATCCCCCGCAGCGCCGTACAGCCCAGCGGTCTCGAGCTGGAGGAGCTGCGGCTCGACTCGGGCGCCCCACCCAGCGGCTCGGCGCTGGACTTGGTGAGCCGCCCTCGAGATCCGATCCCAGAACAGAAGCCGTACACGGGCACACAAGCCCTCGGGGCAGAGCCTTCGAGCCCCACGCACTCACCCCCAGTAGAGCGCTCCGAGTCCCCTATCGTGGACATGAAGGACCGCTACGCCGTAGGAGACTTCACCGGAGCGCTGGTCATCGCAGAGAGCATCCTTGAGACCGACGCGGACCACGCCGATGCGCGGCGTTACGCCGACAGCTGCCGAGAAGTCCTCACGCAGATGTACGCCGCGCGCCTGGGACAGCTCGACCAGGTCGTAGCCGTCGCGGTGCCCCCCGACCAAATCCGATGGCTGTCTCTGGATCATCGAGCGGGCTTCTTGCTCTCCTTGGTCGATGGCATGACCAGCATCGAGGACATCCTCGATGTCAGCGGCATGACCCGACTCGACGCCTTGCGGATCATGTTCACCCTCGTCCAGCAGCGCGTGATCTCCCTCGAGCCGGGGCGTTAGCCTTCCGTACGCGGCCGCTTCGCGCTATGTCGCCCAGGCCACGGGCGATCCGCGGAGCTTGCGAAACATGCCCCGAGTGGGCGCTCAGCGACAGCCGGGGGCCGGCGCTGAAATAAGACCGCGTCCGTCGGCGAAGACAGGTCGTATGCAATTCAGAACAGCGTCTCGGCAGGCTGCGAGTGGAGCCACACGGAACAGCTGGTGGCTTCAGCTGGGCTTGGGTTTGCTGTGCCTGGCAGCTGCTTCGGCGCTCTTCCGCTTCGCAGGCAGCCGCCTGGCGCTCGCAGCGGAGCCCAAGATGCCAGCGCCGCCGGCTCAGGACCCCTCACCTCTCCAGCCGGGCGATCCCAATCGCACGCCTCACCCAGACGCGCCACCGCGAGAGATCGGCCCTCGCTGGGACAGCGACTCAGCGCTCCCGGCCCACGCCGAGGAAGTGGCCAGCTACTGGCTCAAGGCAAAGCTCGACGCCGACACCCACCACATCAGTGGAACGGGACGTATCAAGTGGACCAACACGTCGGACGTTGCCGTGCGGCAGCTGTGGTTTCACCTCTACCTGAACGCCTTCAAGAACGCGGACACCGTGTTCTTGCGTTCTCCGTTCGGGGCCGGCCGCAGCGGCGACAAGGCGGAGAAGTGGGGTTACATCGACCTGAAGCAGCTCAAGGCCGTGGAGCTGGGTGGTGTGGACTTGCTGAAGAACGCGGCCTCCCACTCTCCGGATGACCCGAAGGACGAGACCGATATCCGCGTCGATCTGCCCCAAGAGGTAGCCGCAGGCGCGACCCTGACCTTGGAAGTGGAGTGGGAGTCGCAGCTACCTCAGATCGTCGAGCGCACGGGGTACCTGTCCGACTTCCACTTCGTGGCGCAGTGGTTCCCGAAGCTCGCGCGGCTGGAGCGAGACGGTACCTGGCGCCACTTCACCTTCCATGCGCAGAGCGAGTTCTACGCGGACTACGGAAGCTACGACGTCACGCTCGACGGACCCGAGCGCTTCGTGGTCGGAGCCAGCGGAGAGACCATCGAGAAGCGGATCGAAGGCGGGCGCTTGATCCAACGCCAGCGCCTGCAGGACGTGCACGATTTCGCGTGGACTGCCTGGCCAGGTTTCAACACCTACGAGGAGAACATCGACGGCGTCGCCGTCAAGGTGCTCTACCCGCCTGCCCACGAGCGGAACCTCGCGGATACACTCGACGCGCTGCGTTTCGCCCTCCCCCACTTCGGCAAGCACTATGGGCGCTATCCCTACAAGACTCTCACGGTAGTCCACCCGCCGAGCTACGCCGCGAACTCAGGTGGAATGGAGTATCCCACACTGATCACGACCGGAGGACCGTGGACCAGCGCCTACTGGAACCGAGGCGTGGCCGGGGTCACGATTCACGAGCTGGGGCACCAGTGGTTCTACGGCCTCGTGGGCACAGACGAGCACAACTGGCCGTTTCTCGACGAAGGGCTCAACAGCTACGCCGAGCTGGTCGCGATGCAGGAGCACTACGGTGAGTCGTCGCTCGTGTCGCTGCCCAGCCTGAGCATCAACCGAAGCTCGGTGATGCGGGCTGCCGCAGCGAGCTACGGCGAAGACGATATCGTCGGCAGGCCAGCGGCTGCCTTTCCCAACTTCCGCGCGATGGGCGCGCTGGTCTACGCGCGCACCGCGACCATCATGGACACCCTGGCTCGGGTCTACGGGCGAGCCGAGGTCGAACGCGCCCTGGGTCGCTACATGCGCTACTACCGCTTCAAGCACCCCGGCCCGCGGCACTTCGTGGCGGCCATGCGGGAGATCCTCGGGGATGAAGCGTCCCAAAACCTGGAGCGCGCCTTGTTCGACCGCGGCCGCATTGACTACGTCATACGTAGCGTAGAGTCGCAGAAGACCCAGAAGACAGCGGGGGTGTTCGACGAGGGCGGACGCCACACCGTCTCCACCGGAGACCCACCCGAGCACGACTACACCGGGCGCGCGCTGGTGTACCGCCATGGGGATCTCAAGTTCCCCGTTCAGGTGTTGCTGGTCGCCGAAGACGGTACGCGCAGCGTCCAGGACTGGGATGGGCGCAGCGCCTGGGCGGAGATTCAGTATCACGGCTCGAGTCCCCTGGCGTACGCGGTGGTGGATCCCGAAGGCCGGGTGGCGCTCGACGAGGACCCACTCAACAACGCCGCGCGCAACGCCTCGGCGCCGGCGAGCCGTAGCCGCGAACGCATCACCTACGCCTCACAGCTCGCGCTGGGAGTGATGGCGCCATGATCGGAGCGGTGGATGCTTATCGTCGGCCCGGTGCTCTGGCGCTGGTCTACACGACGCGGCTGCTCGCAGGGCTGCTGATCGCTGCGCCGATCGTCGGTGCAATCAATGGATCTGGGCTATTGACGTTTCCGCAAGGCGACGCGACGTTGTTTGCGCCTGGCGGAGACTCACTGGCGGCGCTGGTGCAGACCAGCTACAGGTCGCTGGGCGGCGCGCTGCGTGAGTCCAGCTGGCTCTTGTGCCTGAGCGCGATGCTGGGCTTGCTGCCCCACGCTTTCTGGCTGTGCGCTCTGGGAGACTCCGGGCGCCTCGGCCTCGGAGAAGCCGCCGGTCGAGCGCTCGAACGCCTGCCCCGCCTGCTCTTGCTCAGCGCCCTGAGCCTGGTCGTCTCCGGCATCCTCGCGGTACTGGCGGCGTTGGTTTGGGGTGCCCTGTACGACCCCCTCGCCGCACGGGTCGACGAGCGCGCAGTGGATCTATGGCGCATCGCCAGCCTGCTACCGTGGGCAGCGTTGTGGATCTGGCTCTCGATCCTCACGGATCTGAGCCGAGCAGCCGTGGTTCAGCACGACGCGAAGCTGCGCACGTCTCTGCGCCTCGCCTGGCGTGCGTTCAAAGCCCAGAAGCTCATCATGTTGAGTTCCTGGCTCAGCCCGTGGCTCTGGGGGATCGCCGTCATCGCCGGGGGCGCGCTGATCGTCGAACGCATCGCAGTGGAACAAACCGGCGGCTGGCGGGTGCTCCTCGCCTGGCTCCTGCATCAGCTGGTGATCGTAGGCCTGCTGCTGCTCAGAGCCACCTGGTACACCAAAGCTCTGCGCAGCGTGGGCGCGCAGCCCGCTGAGTGACCTGCTAGCCTTCCCCGCATGCAGGAGCTGAAGCCGGCAACGCCGTTCAGCGATGCGCCAGAAACACGCGCGCCGAATCGCGACCGCCAGTGATCTAGACGACCTGGCGCGGCAAGCCTTGAAGTTCGAAGCGTGAGGCGAGCGCGTCGCCTCACGCTCCCATTGGCGCTACTTGATGGCCAGCCGGTGAAGGGTGCCGATGATGCGGTTGAAGCGCCGGAGCAGCGCCTCGTCGAGAGGTGCTACGTGGCCAAGCGCCGCCGCAACCTCGAGGCACGCGAGAGTTTCCCGAGCCGACCCCATTGCGGAGTGAAACCGCGCCGCCTGATTGCGCCCACGGCTGTAGGAAGCCTCGGCGACGTTGAGCGCGATGGAGGACTGCGCACGCCTCAGCTGGCGCCCCAGGTCCGGATCCTCGCGGCAAATGCGCCCCGCGAGCGGCTGGATCAGTGAAATGGTTTCTAGAATGAACGGATAGATTTCGAGCATCGAGTGACCTCCTTTCGATCACACGATCCCCCGCGGCCGGCGAGTCGCAGGCGCTGTCCAGGCTGCGAGCGCAGCGAGCACCGGGCGCAGCCCGGCCCCGGCCTGGACAGCGCCGAGCACGCCGGCAAAATTGGAGTGAGCGAACGAACGGGTTCGAGTTCGAGTTCGAGCTAAAGCGCGAGTTCGGGTTCGGGTTCGAGTTCGAGCTAAAGCGCGAGTTCGGGTTCGGGTTCGAGCCAGAGTTAGAGTTAGGGTTAGGGTTAGAGCCAA
>JAUILJ010000004.1 GCA_030433055.1 Polyangia bacterium | reverse complement strand
GAACGTATCTGCCGGGACGCCAGCGACGAGCTTTGGACAGCCTCGCTTGTCTAGCTTGAAGAGCTCGGGGTGCTGCCACACATCGGCGCTGTCTCTGGCCACGTACATCGGCACATCACCCATCAGGTGTAGCCCGCGCTCCTCCGCATAGCGCCGCAGCGCCATCAGCTGCTCGTCGAAACAGACCTGAAGGAACGTGTGATAGTCGACTTCCGCCGCGAGACGTTTCCTCGCGGCTCTGAGAGCGCTCGGTTCACGCTGTCTCAGGTCGGCTGGCCAGGTCCACCAGGGAGTGCCCCCTTGTTCGGCTCTCAGCGCCGTGAACAGCGCGAAATCGGGCAGCCACGTTGCGTGGCGCTTGCGAAAGCGTTCGAGCTTCTCGCGGCTACGACGCTTTGACTCGAAGCGTGCGTACGCCTGGGCCAGCAGCTTGGAGCGCGCGCTTGGGCGCTCGAGGCCACGTGCTTCGAGCGCGGTGGCAGAGAGCAGGCCGGCTTGGCACAGGTCGTCCAGAGAGAGCAGTCCAGGGCTGCCCGCGAAGGCCGAAGCGCTGTCGTAGGGAGATTGCCCATTGCCGGGCGGAACTACTGGGAGCATTTGCCACCAGCTCTGGCCGGCTCTGGCGAGCCAGTCTACGAAGGAACGCGAAGCCGGGCCGATGTCACCACCGAGTCGATGATCGCGGCTGGCACCCAGGTGATGCAGGCTGGTGGGGTGGCACAAAACGCCGCTCGCACGGCGATCGAAAACGGACATGAAGATCTCCGAAACGCTTGAGTCCAGTGGTGCCCCCGGGAGTCCCCGGCACTGGATCCACCGACAGCAGAGCAGTGACTTCGTCTCGAGGCAAGCTCGGCGACGTGGTCCTCGGCGCTTCGTTCCATCAGGGTGTTGAAGAACAGCCTGCCAATCAACAGCCTGCTATGGCCTATTCCTCTGTGGCCTGGTCTTTGGGTGAGAGCGCGTCGCCTGCGTCGGAGCCGTGGCCCGGCTTTCGTAACAGGGAGGCGACGATGCTCAGGGTGAGCAAACTCACGATCACGCCGAGTGAGACCCAGTTGCCGATGTGAATCCAGCTGTGGGCGACCATCTTCACGCCGATGAACGTCAGGACACCGGCGAGGCCATACGAGAGGTAGTGGAACCGCCCCATCATGCCGGAGAGCATGAAGTACAGGGAACGCAGACCCATGATGGCAAAGATGTTCGAGGCGTAGACGATGAAGATGTCGTCAGAGATGGCCAACACGGCCGGAACCGAGTCCACGGCGAAGAGCAGATCGGTGAACTCGATGACGATCAGGACCAAGAACAGCGGTGTGGCGTAGCGCACCCCGTCCTTCACCGTGAAGAAGCGCTCTCCGTCGAGGTCGGGTGTCGTGCGTAGGAAGCGCTTGGCGAAGCGCAGCGCGGGGCTGTTCGCTGGATCGATGTCGTCGTCGTCCCCGGACACACCCAGCTTCACGCCGGTATAGATCAGGAACCCGCCGAAGATGTACATCGTCCAGGTGAAGCGAGCGAGCAACGCCGCCCCCAGCACCATGAAAATGGCGCGCATCACGACGGCGCCGAAGACGCCCCAGAATAGCACTCGCTGCTGGTGCTCGTCCTTGATCTTGAAGTAGCTGAATACCGCGAGGAAAACGAACAGGTTGTCAACGGACAGCGACTGTTCGACCACGTACGCCAGGAAGAACGGTACCGCCATGCTCGTGCCATGGCGGAAATACAGGTAGGCGTTGAAGCCCAACGCGAGTCCGATCCAGGCGCTGCTGCGAATCGCGGACTCACGGAAGGAGACGTGGTGTGAGTGGCGCCCAAACACCAGCAAGTCCAGGCCCATCATGCCCAGGATGCTCACGGCAAACAGAATCCAGTCGATGGTGTGGACGGCGCTCACGAACCGCCGGTGCTAACACGTCGTCTGGGCGAGTGCACGTCAAGCCGACGCCCCCTGCGGCAGCGCTTTGGGCCCTGGCGCGGAGCACCCTGGGGGCACGCAGCAGGCGGCAGGTCAGCCCCTAGGTGGAGAACAGGCGCCGCAGCTTTTCGGGGTTCAGGACGCTGTGGATGCTTCGGACCTTGCCCGCCGAGTTCAGTTCAATCCGGAGCACCGCGCGGTGAGACGCAGGTGGTTTGACCCCCGGATCCTCGACCATGACCGCGGGCGCGCCGTTGAGTTCCAGCACCTCCAGCTTGCCGTCGCCTGAGGCGCCTGCGGCCAGCTTTGCGTACATACGGGCTATCTTGTTCGCGCCAACGACCGGCTTCTTGGCTGCGAAGGTCTGTCCGCCGCCGTCGCTGATCGCGACCACGTCGCTCGCCAGCAGGGACTCGAAGGCGGTGACGTCTCCGGTCGCCATGGCACCGAGGATCTTGTACAGCACCTCGGAGACTTGCCGATTGACTTCGGTCGAGGTCGGCAGGCGGGACTCGTCATAGTTCGCCATCGCCGCACGCGCTCGGTGCAGGGTGGTCTTCACGTTCGCTTCCGAGATCTCCAGCGCTTCTGCCGTTTCCCGCACGGAATAGTCAAGGGCGTCTCGCAACAGTAGGACTGCCCGCTGGGTCGGGGTGAGAGCCTCGAGGGCGATCAAGAACGCGAAGGACAGGCTCTCGAACGTGCCGTAGCGGCGCTCGGCGTCGTTCTCGGGCCCGGCGGCGTCCAGCAGCATGCCATCGAGCTGAACCGGTTCGGGCAACCACTGGCCCGGATAGCCCCGAACCTTGCGTCGGCGCAGGGCGTCCCGCGCGAGATTCACGGTGATGCGAGTGAGCCACGGCCGCCACGGTGTACTCGGATCCGGTGGTGGGTGCTCCAAGGCGCGCGCGAAGGTCTCCTGCACCAGATCGTCTGCGTCTGCTGCGCTCCCGGTCATGCGGTAGCAGATCGCCCACAGATAGCGCCGATTCGCTTCGAGTTCGGGGGCGACGCCGCGTTGCACGGTCAGGACCATAGCTCACTCGTCTCCACTGGAGGCGCGCACATCGGCGCAGGCCGCGCCTGCAGGCTTGCCCGTTGCTTCAACACACGCCTGCTAGCTTCCAGCGCTGATTCCACTGCGGCGTCTGCCAGAACGCCTCCAGCGTTCAGCCAGTCGCCAGCCGCGAACAGTGACGGACCCAGTTCACAGTCGGGGCGGGGAAGCCCGGGGGTCTCGACCCAGTTGGTGACGCACAGCCGCGGCTGATAGCTCGCTTCACAGACGCGACCGCGCCACCCCGGGCGTGCGGCGTCCAGCAGGCCTTCGAGCTCGCTGCGCGTCTCCGGGGTCGGCTCGGATTGGTCCAGGTAGCGCATGGCGTGGATCACCTCGGAGCCGCTTGGGCCGACACTCGCCGCTGCCGAGAACACCGACAAGTAGTGCGGCTGATCGATGCCCAGGATGAAATCATATTTCCCTGGGGCAGCAGGATCGAGGGCGACCTGAAGGCAGGCTGCGTAGCTGGCGGGCGCCTGGGGGATGCGCGAGTATGCTCTCGCCGCCCCGCTGTTCTCGGCGCCGGAGGCGAGCAACTTCCTCGCGACCCCTGGCGCGACCGCTAGGATCACCTGGTCTGCGCGCACGGTTCGACCATCTGCGAGGCTCAGCTCCCAGCCGCTGGCGCTGGCGTCGTCGAGGTAGCGCAAGCCGCTCACCTTGCAACCTCTGCGGATGCGTGCCGATGCTGGGAGCGCCTGCTCCAGCGCATCGACCAGGCTGCGCCAGCCGCCGTCGAGATAGAGCACGCCATCCGTCACCGCCAATCTGAGCTGATTCAACGCCAGGCGCGCGCGTTGTTGGGGGTGCCCGCTGTAGGTGCTTAAACGCACCATTGTCTCCATGAGGAGACGCCCGCGGCCCGGTGGGAGTCGTTCGGCGATCCACTGGGAGACCGTCGAGTTGGGGTCCAGCGCCGCGAGACGTGCGGCGCACTTGGGGCTCTGAAGCTCCGTCAGCAGCCTCGCCAAGCGCAGTTTGTCCGCGAAGCCCAGCAGGCCCGTGCCGAGCAGCGAGGGAGCTCCCATCGGTAGCTGGAAATAGCGTTCACCGATCTTTGCCGCTGCCCGTGGCTCCGGGGTTCGACCCCGGACCGTCACGCCCAGGCTCTCGAGACCTCGCCGAGCGCTACCCGCTGCGTAGAGCGCGTGGGGGCCCAGGTCGAGGACGTAGTCGCCGACCAGCCGGCTCGCAGCGCGCCCGCCCAGGTTCGTCGACCGTTCGAACAGCTCCACCGCGACTCCTGCCTGCCCCAGCGCGACCCCGGCGCTCAGGCCAGCGAGGCCTCCACCTACTATGGCTACCTCTACGCGCCGCTGATTTGTGCCCATTGCTCGCTCCTTTCGCGCCGAGTCCTCGCCTCGACGCCATTGGAGAGCCCACGCACCGTCCCCAGAAAGGTTACAGCGCGCTGAAGATTCTCGCGGAGTGGGGGTGTTTGGGGCGCAACCTCCGGGTTGGGCGCTTGGGGGGTCTCGGGGAGTAGTCGGGCTTCAGACCATTTGCTCCGGATGACCAGAAGCCTTGCGCGGGGCTGCGCGGAGCACCCTCACCCCAAAATCCATGCGGATAAAGGCGAACATGGCCAGCAAGATCGCGATCACGCCGGCCCCCGCCAGCCAGCGGTTCGGCTCGGCGCGCTCGTAGACCTCGCCCTGGCCCACCGGGATTTCCACGTGTTGCTCTACCGGTAGCCCGAACTTCTCTGCCAGCAGCTTGATGCGGGACATGTGGATTACGGGGATGTCCCGCTTGGCGAAGCGGAGCATCACCGAATCTTCCAGGTCTTCGCCGCGGGGCGGCCGGGAGTTGAGCCCCGGCTTGAACTGCTTCTTGCCGACGTGCGTCCCGACCGAAGCGGAACCGCCGCCCACGTTGATATAGGCCCGAATCGGTCGATCGCCAGCCACGCGATCGTAGACCTCCATTCGCTTGTCGATCGACTCGACCAAGCTATTGGACTCCAGGCGCTGCACCCCGTTTCGCGAGATGGCCTCCTCGAGCAGCGATCGACCGGTGTCGCTCATGCCCACACCCCGGTCGTCGATGCCTCCCAGGCTGGCCGCGCTGCTGTGGAAGCTGATCAGCTTCTTTTCCCTCAGTGTGGACTCCATGTCGAGCCAGACGTAGCCCACGTTGTTGGCGCCGAACTCGCTCGACGCTGCGCTCGCGACCACGATCGGGTTGGCACCAAGCGTCTGGAGTGCAGCGAACGCGCCAGTGTTCAGCGCTGGAAAAGAGCCCGACACTCCGACGGCGACGACGTCGCCCTTCTCCACGCCCGCCTTCTTGAGCAGGTGGACGAGCACCGCCGCGAAGTTGGGGTTGGTGCTGGTGAGCTTGGCATCGATGTAGCCGGTGTTGGACGTGACCGGCGTGATGCTGGCGCCGATCATCCCGGTCTCGGCGGGATCCAGACGCTTGTCGATCACGATCGCGCGCTTGATCTTCTCCTGCTTGATGGCCGACATGCAGTCGCGTGCGAGGCGCGCCGCAGCGAGCTTCTCGTTGTACCAGGGTTGCTTTTTTACCTGCGGAAATACGCGCACCGCAGAGAAGGCGAGCACCGCGACCAGCGTGATGAGCAGGAGGGCGGCACGGGAGACGCCCTGGGGTCGCCAGTAGAGCTTCTTCATGTGCCCAGCTCAGCTCCGACGACGGCGACCAGCACGAGACGCACGACGATGGACGCGGTGGTCATCGCCGCGAGGGTCTCCACCACACCCTGGCGATCGAGCCAGATCGCGATGAGGCCGGGGATGATGTAGCCCACGACATGAATCTCGGGGCCATCTATGGCTACGCCCGGCAGTGTCCGCAGCAGCATCCCCGTGAGGTAGCCAAACAAGATCATCAACACGGTGCGCCGTCGGCCGTACACCACGACGAACGCGCTGATCGCGTGAACGATGATGAAGGTAATGAACCCAGCCGCCACCGTGGCAGCGACGTCCATCGGGTTGGCCAAGGCCAGCGCCAGGTAGCCGGGCACGATCATGCCGCCGGCCGCGATCCCGAACGCTTCGGTGAACAGCAGGCTGACGGCGAGCCCGATTCCGACGGAGAGTGGCAGTAGTTCGAGATTCAAGTCGACAGCTCCACGACGGGTGCAGCGCGCACCCGACACATAAACAGCCTATCCCAGCACGTTTCGGCGGTCGATGCGCCTCACCGATTCGAGTTCGTCCCAGCTGGCATTGGAGGGCGGCGGCCCGTCTCCGCGCGGTGAGACATACGAGCGGTTGTGGAAGTAGCGCACCAAGCTCAGGCCCTGGCCGCCCACGTTGCCCATTCCCATCACCAGCGCAGAGCCAGGGATGAGGTCGATCACCCGCTCGAACAGCTCGTCAGTGGCCAGGCCCTCGGCGAACACCAGCTTGGTGGAGTCGTAGCCGAGGCGGGAGGCTTCGCGGGCGAACAGGTAGGTGCCTGACCCCATCAGCACGACGTAGTCCGCGTGGGGCCAGCTGACGAAGCTCTTCGCGAGCTCACGGGAGCGATCCGGGCGATCCGCGCGGCAATTAAAGATGGCGATGCGTAGCGCCCGGTCCGCGTATTTCTTGCAAGTGGAGCGCCAGATCTGTTCGGTGCTCACGGGGTCGTTGGCCGCGAAGCCGTTGACGAAGGCGATCTGGCGGCCAAAGAAGTCCAGGTCGTGCTCCGTCATGGCGCCTGGGTCCGGGCTGGCCTCCCACATCCCGTGCAGTGCCACGTCGCGTTCCACGCCCAGCGCTTGGCAGAGCTTCAGCGCCAGGGCCACGTTGTCTGGATGTTCCGTGTACCTGAAGCCCGCGAGATCTCGTTCGCTCACGCTCGCGATCTCTTCGGCGGTCAGCGCGCAAAACTCGGCGCCCCGGTCCTTTGCGGCCGCTTCGAACTCGACGACGTGGTCTTTTTCCGCGGTGAAAAGCTTGCCCTTGACCGGTGTCATGCCGGCTAGCGCGCGGGCCACCTCTTTGGCTCCGGGGCCCATCACGTCCAAGTGATCGGGGCGTGCGTTCGTGATCACCGCGTGGGTCGCGCGCACCAGCTTGGTCTCGCAGAGGCTCTGCAGCTCGGGTTGGAGCGCCATGCATTCGATCACCAAGACCTCCGCGCCAGCGTAGGCGGCGGCTGCGACGATGCGCTTCTGCTCGATCACGTTGGCCCCTGATGGTCGGTAGATGGGCACTTCACGGCCGTCGGGCAGAATCATTCTGGCCAGCGTGCCCGTGGTCTTTGCACAGGTGCGCCGACCCCCGGCCCGCATGCCCGCAGCGATCAGGCGCACCACGCTCGATTTACCGCGGGTGCCGTTGACGTGGACGCGGATCGGGATCTTGTTCAGGTTCCGGCGGTGCCACCACAGCTCGATCGCGCCCAACCCCACCAGCAGCAGGGTTACGGCTAGCAAAAGCTCGCGGCCGCCCATCGTGCCGACCATACACGCAGAAACGCGAGCACGGTAGCCACCGGCTCGCGTCGCGCTTTGGACCCTGCTTAGGCTGCCTGCGAGGCGCCCATCACCAGGGGAACCACTGCCCCGGCATCTTTTGCCACGCCGTCGGGCGCGCTGGGTCGTTGTCCGGGATCACCAGGGAACCGACGAAATCCGCGTGCTCGTAGACGCCACCGATGGTCTTCGCGATGGCATCGAGGTCCTTCTCGCTGACCACGCCGTTGCTGGTCGCCTTGTAGAACTGCACGGTGATGCGGATGGGGAAATTCGGGTCGCGCTCGAGACGCAGACCGTTGCCCTCGACGAAGGGACCCTTCTTTGCGCCGTGACCGAGCACTGCTTGCTCGACGTCGCTCGCCTCGCCCTCGGCGTCTTCCATGGGGGCAGCCGAGGACTTCATCGTAGCCCCTGGCGCCTCAGCCATCGGCGCTGGCTGAGGCAGACCCCCTCCCAGGCGGCCTCGGTTGCGATGCTTCAGAGGCACCTGGATCAGGAACAGGACATCGGCTCCCTTCTGCAGCGCCGAGCGGTCATCGGCCGTCTTCGGGCCGCCCTGAGCTGCGATGCGCTTCTCCACGTCGCTCTTGCGCTCGGCGGTGAAGGCGGCGCGCTGCCCTTCATCGTTGAAGTAGAGTTCTTGACCCCAGCCACGGATGGTTCCGTCCTCTGGTCTGTTTTCCACGACGGAAATGCTGGTGCCTTGCCGCGTGGCCAGGATGGTGAGCACCGCCGGCGAACCGGGCGCCGACTGGTAGTTGAACACCACGGGGTTGAACTCCGCTTTGCCCTGTTTTGGGATGGGCAGGAAGACCGCCTGGGCGCTCATGAGATAGTGACTGTCGCGTCCCGCGCTCAGGTTTCCGCTACCCAGCACGCTGCTTGGCTCCGAGAGGTAGCCGCGGAGGTTCTTGAGAACGCTGCTCAGGGGAACGCTCTTCAGCTTGCCTGGATGCTTGTGGTTGCCCATGCGCAGCAGAAACTTGTCGGCCCGCACGTCACCCGTGCGATCGCTGAAGTTGGGGAAACGGATGACCGGCATCAAAGCCGTCGTGTCACGTTGTTGCCCCGCGGGAACGTAGCGCACCTGCAGCGTCACGTCGCTGATGTTTGGCCCCAGCGCCGAGCCTTGGGCGCGCCCAGTGTCCTCCCAGGTGACATCGAGCAGGCTCAGCCCACGCCGCTGGGTCATCTGCTGCACTCGGGAGTCGCTCACCATGTTCACGACCTTGTCGACGACTTGGGCGTACTGGGGATCTCGCGGTGCGCCGACGATCCCCCACTCTTCCGGGTCTGGCTCTGGGTCTTCGCCTTGCGCGACAGTGAGTGTGTTTGCCGAACCGCTGGCGACTGGCGTTGGCCCCGACTGGGGTGGGGGAGCGGGGTTCGACGCACACGCGCCGAGCAGCCCAAGGCCCACGAGCCAAGCCAACGTCAACGAGCCCTTGCTGCTTGATTTCTTCATCGCAATCTCCATACGCGCCTGAACGTTCCTGCGAGCCTGCCGCTTACACCTCTGGCGCGCTACCTCCCCAAAATCGGCTGATCGAGCGCCCTACAAAGCGCCACGCGCCCGCTGCGAACAGCGGGCGCGGGCATCATCGCGGGCTTCGTCTCCTACCGCCAGCCCCAACCTCGAACGGGCACCAATCGTGACTTGAAGCCGATGGTTACGACACCGAGCGTCCTGCGCTGGCCGTCGAGGGTGAATGGGATCTGCTTCTTGGTGCCGGCTACCGTAACGGTCACCGTGCCGCTGACCGGGCCGACGCCGCTCGCTCGCACCACCTCCACGACGTATTCTCCAGCCTTCGCTCCGCGCAGCGCGAGGCCCTCACGGCTGGTGCTCGTCACGTCCGTGGCGGAAATCACTGAGCGAGTGGGTGCGCCGAGCCAGGAAACTCGATGACCGTCCGGGTGGAAGAGCGCCAGATCCAAGTCCGAGTTCCCGCCGCTCCAGTTTGCTTCCACGCGGAAGTCGCCCGAGAGTTTCTCCTCGTTGGAGATCTTCTTGGCCAGGGCCTCGGCGCTGTTCTTGATCCGTGTGTCTGCGGCCCCAAGCATGCGCTCGGCCATCCAGCTGACCCCGGTCTGGCGTGCACAGCTGACCGCCTCGGCCAGCAGCTTCGGGTCGGTGTTCTTGATCTGCGCGATGGCCAGGCTGAAGCGACAACCCTGGTCTGGACGACCGGCCCAGCGGAAGAGCCTGGCCAGGCGCTTCTGCCCCGCGACATCGCCAGGGCGTACGTCGATGACGCTGCCCAGGAGACGGATCGCTCGCTCCCGTTGACCGTCTTCGGCGAGCAGGTCAGCTCGTGCCGTGAGCGCCTCAGGATCGAGCGGATCCTTGTCAGACCACTGGTCAGCCACGCCGCGAGCTCGGTCCAGGTTCCCGCTCAGGGCGAGCAGGGTGTAGAGCTGCTTGACCGCGTTGCGGCGGTTTCCGTCAGCCTGCACTTCGCGATCCGCCTCGGCGATCTTCTCCGGGCTCGCCGCCTTGGGAACCAGCCGATCCGTGACCACCGTCCCGGTGCGCTCGAAGATCCGGCGCATCGGCACCATGCGGCGCGGCGGAGGACGCCAGCGATCACGCGGACGCTCGCTAGCAACGTCACCTCCCCACGGATTCAAGGGGTCAGCGCTCTCCGCCTTGCGCTTGGGGCTCGGCTTGGCGGGAGGTGATGGCGCGGCCTGGGGAGGTGCCATGGTCGGCGCGGGCCGAGACATCGAGCGCGGAGCGCGCTGGGCGACCCCGCCTCCGCCGCTGCCTGAGCCCGTGGCACCCAGAGCGCCAAACGGGGCGTCTGTGTTGTCCGCCAGGGACCCCTCGGCTTCGCTCTCGTCGTCGGCGATGTCGAGATCGCCCTTGGCGCCGACGGCGGCGACGTCCTCTTCGCCACTCCAGTCAGGGAGAGCGCGGCTGTTGTCGAGGCCGAAGGCCTTGAACATCGCCGGGCTCTCCAGCACCAGCAGCGAAGTGAAGCGGCTGGCCACGTCGAAGCGCTGCGACAGCTCGACGGCGGCCTTGCGCGCTTCGGAGCCGGTCTCGCGCTCGAGGTCGGCGATCTTGGCGGCGGCGAACAACTTGGGAACGAAGGTGTTGCCGCGCTCGCTGCGCGCCGTCAGCTGCAACGGGTAGCGTTGCTCGAAGTCCTTGCCTCCGACCTTGCCGCGCAACACCACCGAGCCAGAAACCGAGTCCCCGGCCATGCGCGCCACGACCAGCTCCTCACCGCCAGCGACGATGCTGTCGAGCTGCGTGGGGGCGACTTCGGTGAGGCCTGAAGGCAGCTCGACCCGTACATCCGAGAGCGAGCTACCGTAGGTCGCGCCGAGCACGGCGAACGCTGCCTCGGACAGGCGCTGGCCCGGAACGAAGGGCAGTACGACGCCGCCCCCAGCACGAGAGAGCGCCCCCAGGGTGTCGAGGTCAGAGTCGGTGCCGATCGCCACCGTGGTCACGCTGCCGTCGCCCGAAGGTACGGCGCGCTTGACCCACTGCTCGACGTACGCGGGGTTGATGGCGCCGACGGTCGGCGTGCCGTCCCCGATGTAAACGACGCGCAGGCTGCGCTGACCGTCCCGCGGCACTGCTTGCCGCGCGGCATCAATCGCTGCGCACACGTCGGAGCCACCTTCGGGAGGCTCAGCTTCCAGGAACTTCTTGGCCGCGACCGCCGTCTGCGCCCCCGGCGCCATCAGGCCGCCGGCCATGGTGCGGCAGCTCTGATCACATGCCAGCACCGTCACCCGATCCTGACCATCGAGCTCACGGATCACCCGTGAGGCCAGCGCTGCGGCGCGCTCGTAGCGCTCGCCGAACATCGAGCGGCTGGAGTCCACGACGATGGCGAAGTCGCGCTGAGCGCCTTCGAGCGTGCGTGGCAGCTTCGGTCGCAACGCTAGGGCCACATAAGCCGCGTCGTTTGGAGTTCCGCTCTCGTCCTTGTCCTTGGTGCCCTTGAGATCTTCCTGTGTAGGCTTGTAGGCCCAGGCTGTCAGTTCTTGATCGCGATTTGGCAGGGCGTACTCCACCACCAGATCACCCGCGGGTCGGAACTTCGACGCCTCGAAGGTTTTCCGCGAAGAGTCTGTGGGGGACGTCTCGGGGCTGAGCTCGTAGCCGATGGTGCGCACGCCGAACGCGGGGTCATTGCCCTTCACCTGGAGGTCGATGCCAAAGCGATCCACCTCCGTCGTGCCGCTCGGGTCGTGGGCGAGGGGATAGGTGTAGCGCCGCACGCCTCCGGTCGGCTTGAGCACCTGGCTGTAGGCCAGCACCACCCGGCGCGCGCCACGCTTCGGAATCGGGAAGATGCGCAGCTCGAAGCGGCCCCCACGCTGCCACTCCAGGAGCGCTGGATCGCGCCAGGGGCCGGGCACCCAGATGATCTCGTCGCGGATCAGCCTACGCGCCTGGGGCGCGGCGTTGACGATGCTGCCGCGCCAGATCGCAGCGGCGCGCTCCCGATCGACGAAGGCGCCTTCCTCCAGCTTGCCGTCGACCTCCAGCGCGAGGCGCTCGATCTTGGCGTCTGGCGGAATGGGGAAGCGGAAGATCCCTTCCAGGGTCTCGTCGGTCTCGTTGCTGAACACCTCTTCGACCTCGGTGCGGGCCAGCTGACCCACCATGCGCACCTTCACCTGGTGCGAGGTGAGGCGCACCGCGCCCTTGCGTTCGTTCTTCTCGCCGGGCTTCTTGGCCCGAAGCTCGCCGAGCCCACGCACGTCGTGCTGCTCCTGCTCATCGGGGTTTTGCAGATCGCTCCAAGCGAGCGCTTCTCCGAGCGTGGGCGCGCTCGCTGCGTACGGTGGGATCCCCTCGTCGAGCCGACCTTCTTCACCAGCGCGCACGATGACCTCTCGCCCGCGCGTATCCATCAGCTTCACCGCGCCGCGGCTCACGTCGACGCTGGTCGAGTTGCCGAGCGCCGTGATGGCGAACTTCGTGCCCAGCACCTCGATCTTGCCCTGCGGCAATGTGATGTGCGCGAGCTTCCCCTCCAGCTTGGCGACGTCCGCGGCGACTCGGCCGCTCACCACCTTGGCGTGGCGCGCCTCGCCAGCCACCAGCGCGACCTCGGTCGAGCGGTCCAAGGTGAGCCAGCTACCGTCGGACAACTCGAGCTTGGCCTGAGTATTGGGGTCGGTACGCAGCACGCGGCCCGGCTCGACCTGGCTCGCGTCCTTGGCTGTCGCGCAGTTGGCGCCCTCGGCGTCGCACACCGAAAGGCCGCTGCCGATGGTCTGAGAAACGCTCCCGTGCCAGCCAGCGATCGGACCTTCGTCGCTACTACCCCCGCCCTTGAGCTGCACCAAGGTGACCGCCGCTGCAGCGGCCAATGCCAGGACGCTGCCGCCGGCGATGTACAGGCCACGTCGGGAGATGCGCGCCTTGCCCTGATGCTTGCCCTGTTCTGCGCGCAGCTGAGAGCCCCTTCCGGCGTCCGCGGCGGGGTCCGCGCCCTGCGCCTGACCTCCGGCGGAGTTCGGGTGCCCTGTTCGGGCATCGTTGCCGTGTGGATCTATCTGGTGCGAGCTGCGCGCCGTGCCGCTCGAGACAGCGACCGGCTCTGGGGCGCGGGCTTCCGCGAGCTCTGCTGAGTCCGCGATCACTGTCGGGCCGGGGCGCTCGGCGCTGACGAGGGTCTCCCCGCTGACCAGGGTCTCCCCGCTGACCAGCGTCTCCCCGCTGGAGTCCGTTTCAGCGTTCGCGCGGGCTCTACGGTGCTCAGTGAGTGCGGGTGCGTCAATCTCCGTCTGGCCCGAGCGCACGGCGCTGATCCCAGAGCTCCGCCGTTCGAGCGGCGCGAACTCGGGCTCCGTCTGGCCGGAGCGCACCGCGGTCTCACCCGAGCGTGGTTCCTGAGCCTCCCCCGGCTGCTCACTGCCCAGGGGTTGAGTGATGGGCGGCTGCGTCATGGGCGGCTGCGTCATGGGCGGCTGCGTCTCGCGTGACGCTTCTTCCGGCCCGTTCGACGCGCCGGAGCTGCCGTCGGGGGCTTGCTCGGGGTCCAGGGACCAGAGTGGCGCGGTCTGCGGCGCCGGTGGAGGCGGGGCGAAGCCCGCGCTCTCGGTCTCATGCGTCGCCGCGGGGAAACGTTCGTCGTGGCTGGCGATGACACGCGCCTCGAAGTCGGCGGGGAGCTGGAAGTCAGCGGCCGCGTCCTCCGCGACCTGCGCTGCCTGCTCCGCCTCGAACCGAGCGTCGCGATATGCATCGGAACCCGCGACCAGGTCGAGCACCTCGTCGCTAGCGGTACCCTCCAGGAGGTCCACCAGGTGGTCCTCAACGCGGAGCTGATTGGGATCGCCGAAGCGATAGGATCGAGTGTCGTCGTCGTGGCTCATGTTTGCCTCACTCGTTGCTTTCGATGACTGTGCGTAGGCGCGCCAGCGCGCGAGACACGCGCTTCCTGGCCGCCGCTTCGTCGATGCCGCAGGCTTCTCCAACCTCGCGGAAACTGAGCTCACCAGCGAAGCGCAAGAGCAGAGCCTCGCGCTCACTGGGGCGGATGGTGTCGATGGCGCTGCGTGCGCGCTGGGCACGCTCTTGGCGCAAGAGCCAGTCTTCGGCGTGCTCGGCGCCGGGCGCTGACGGCACGAGGCGCAGGCGATTCTCTCGGCGGCCGCGGCGCTCCAGCGTCTTCGCACAACGCCGGCGCGCGATGGTGAACAGCCAGCCCTTCAGGCTGCCCTCGGCGCGCCAGTTGCCGAAGCTCGAGTGCGCCTCGAGCAGGATCTCCTGTGTCGCGTCTTCGGCTTCGCTCTGCGAGCCCAGCAGCGCCATGCACAGACGCCCGATGCTGCGCGCGTAGTGCCTGGTGCACAGCAGGAGCGCTTGCCGATGTTGGCCTGACTGGACCTGGCGTTCGATCTCAGCTTCGACGCCCGTCGCCTCCTGTTTGAGCACTGGTGCCTCTAAAGTCATGTGTCGTCCTCACCGCTTGCGGCTAGTGGCAATATCCAGGTGGCCGCGTGTCCCCGATTCGTGACCACTTTTGTTTGCTTCGGCGCCTCGGCGGGCGCCGAGCGGTGCGGCTCCGGCGCGCCTCACCCCCGAACCCAAAACCCCCGAGCGTTGGATGGTACGCGCCAACCCGCCTGGGGATCTCCCACAAAGTCGCAGGGTTGGATGCTGGGCTTCGCCCTAGGCAGTTGATCGCTCGGGGGTTTTTCCACACCCTGGCGAGGTGCCGGAGCTTCCCGACGTCAGCGTGTACATCGAACGGCTCAGCGCGCGGCTCGAAGGGCGGACGCTGGTGGGCTTTCGCTGTCCGAGCCCGTTCTTGGTGCGGACCTTCGACCCTCCGATGCGCGAGCTGGTGGGCAAGCGCGTGCTGGGGTTTCGGCGCCTGGGCAAGCGCATCGTGTGGCGCTTCGAGGGTGAGCTCTGGTTGGTGCTTCACCTCATGATCGCAGGGCGGCTGCGCTGGGGGACTGCGGGGGCGCCCATTCAAAAGAAGCTCGGGCTCGCTGCGTTCGACTTCGAGCACGGAACGCTCCTGCTGACGGAAGCTGGCACCAAGAAGCGAGCCAGCCTGCACCTGGTGCGGGGGGAGGCGGCGCTTGGAGACTTCGATCGCGGCGGCGTCGAGCCCCTCGAGATTGACCTCGCCGAGTTCCGTGAGGCACTGCTCAGGGAAAATCGCACGTTGAAGCGTGCGCTGACGGACCCACGCATCTTCAGCGGCATCGGAAACGCTTACTCCGACGAGATCCTGTTTCATGCTCAGCTCTCGCCGGTGCAGCGCACCGGGCAGCTCAAGCAAGAACACATCGAGCGGCTGTTCGACGCCGTGCGCTCGACCCTGGAGCTCTGGACCACGCGCCTGCGTGAGGAGGTCGGGGATGGCTTCCCTGAGAAGGTGACAGCTTTCCGTCCGGATATGGCAGTTCACGGTCGCTACAAGCAGCCTTGCCCGGTCTGTGGCACCTCTGTGCAGCGCATTCGCCACGCGGAGAACGAGGTGAACTACTGCCCACGCTGTCAGACCGGTGGGAAGCTACTGGCGGACCGCAGCCTCTCGCGGCTGCTCAAGTCGGACTGGCCGAGGAGCATCGACGAGCTGGAAGAGCGCCAGGATGCGATCGCGGAGTCGCGCTCCCCCGCGACACGCGCTGTGATTGCGAAGGGCAGCGCTACTGCGAAGGGCGGCGCTACCGCGAAGGGCGGCGCTACCGCGAAGGGCGGCGCTACTTCCGGCGAGCACGCCGCCAAGCGGGCTACGCAGGCGAAGCCGAAGGCAGCGGCAAAAGGCACGAAAAAGCCCGCGACCAGCGCCTCGCCTGGACCGCCCAAGCGCACGGAGCGCGCGCCTCGCGCGGCGCTGAAGAAGGCCCCGACTAAGCGCGGTCGCCCATGACTTTTGTGGTATGACGCAGCGCTCGTCATGCTGAAGAACGTGGCTCTGGTTGCGCTGGGCGGGAGCCTGGGCGCTCTGGCCCGCTGGTCCCTGGGGCTGCTCGTGAGTCACTGGTTCGGAACGCGGCTGCCCTGGGCCACGATCGCGGTGAACGTGTTGGGGTCCCTGCTGTTTGGCGTGGTGTGGTCGGTGACCGAGCCGCGCATGCCAGGCTCCTCGGCAGCGCGATTGATCTTGCTGACTGGCTTCATGGGCGCGTTCACCACGTTTTCGACCTACGCCTTCGAGACCGTGCAGATGCTCCGCGACGGTCAGCTTGGTGGCGGCTTGTTCTCGATGCTGGTGCAGAACGGCGTCGGCTTCACCGGCATCGTCGTCGGGCTGAGCTTGGGGCGCTGGTTCGTGGCTGGCTGAGTCGCCTCGCGCCCGTGATTTGGGGCGCGCTGGTACGTCGCTTCTGACATGCTCCCGCCGTGCCCAACTCAGTCGATATCCCCGAGCACGCCGTCACTCGCTATGCGCTGCGAGTGCGCTTCTGCGAGACCGACCTGATGGCGATCGTCCACCACGCGAACTACCTGGTGTACTTCGAAGCAGCCCGGGTGGAGTACCTGCGCCGGCGTGGGGTGAGCTACGCCCAGTGGGCGGAGCAGGAGGGGGTGCACCTGCCAGTGATCTCCGCGCACCTCGACTACAAGCGCACGTCCCATTTCGACGATGAGCTGGTGGTCGAGGCGAGGGTGTCTCTGGTTACGCGGGTGAAAGTTGGGTTCGGCTACCGGATCCTGCACGGTGAAGAGCTGGTGTGCAGCGGGGAGACCGTGCTGGCGTGCGTGGACGACAGCCATCGACCGAGGCGCTTGCCGCCCAACGTGCTCGAGGTGCTGCTGGCTCCCGAGCGCCCGTGACTCCATTATTGCCGCATGGAAAACTTAGGGTCCGGCGCTCTAGAACTCAGCGCGGGCTGACCTCTCCGCTCATCAACTTCTGGTGTAGCGCCGTGTCGATGGGCACGTAGCGCTCGCCGTCCAGGTAGTACAGCGCGTCGCCGTTTACCTTGGTGGGGTCGTAGCCTTCCTTGCGATAGTCCACCTTCTGGTGCTTGAAGGTGCCGGTGATGCGCATGCCGTCCTGAACGCGGATGAAGTAGGGGCGCTGATAGCCCGGCAACTTCGAGATGACGAACGCGGCGAAGTCGTCCAAGTCGAACGCGCTGTCGGTGTTCAGGCTGGCCATGCCTGCGCGCCCGTCGGTGCCCACCACCTGAACTCCATACACGTTGCTCTCGAGCACGCCCGGCGCGGCGTTGAGCACCTCGGCGACTTCGTTGGTTGACACGTTCTCGCCTTTCCAGCGGAAGGTGTCGCCGACGCGGTCCGCGAACGCGACCCAGTTGTCCTCGTGGAGCGTGAGCAGATCTCCCGAGTTGAAGTAGGTGTCACCCTGCTTCAACACATTGCTGATCACCTTCTTTTGCGTGGCCTGGTTGTCCACGTAGCCATCGAAGCGGGTGACCGCGTTGATCTTGCCCAGGAACAGCCCGGTGCCTCCGACGCCAACCGGGTCGCAGAGCCCCTGCGCGTTGCGCACGATTTCTCCACTCGAGAGGTCGCACTTCACGATGAGCTGCCCAGGGCGCAGCCGCCCGACCATCCCAGGGCGCCCTTCGATGTTGAACATCGGAGCGTTGCCTTCGGTCGCGCCGTAGAACTCACGCATGACCGGGATACCGAAGCGGCCAGTGAACTCCTCCCAAATATCGGGGCGCAGGCCGTTGCCAGTTCCGCCCCGCAGTTGATGATCGCGGTCGCGGCTGCTCGCGGGTTGGTTGAGCAAGTAGCGACACAGCTCCCCGATGTAGATGAAGTGGGTCGCTCCGAATTTCCGCACGTCATCCCAGAACTGAGACGCGCTGAACTTCCGCCGCAGGGCGAGGGTACCCGCAGACGTCACGCTCGCCCCGAACCCCGCCCACTGCGCGTTGGAGTGGTAGAGCGGCAGGGTGGCGTAGATCACGTCGTCTGGCGCGGCGTCGTGGATCGCCCGGCCGAACAGATGCGCGGCGAGCAAGAAGCGCTTGTGCGTCACGATTGCCGCTTTCGGCAGCCCCGTCGTGCCGGACGTGTAGATGTAGCACATGCCGTCGTCGGGCTTGGTCTTGGCGTTGTCGCGTACCAGGATGGCCTTCTTCACGTCGGCGTTGAGCGTGGCGAAACCGTGGGTGTCGTCGGACTCCTGCTCCTGTTGCAGGATGACCTCGCTCTCCTTCACGCACAGCTCGGACACGACCTCTCGCAGCTTTTCGGCGTGCTCGCTGCCAGCGATCACCAGCTTGGGCTCACCGACGTTGATCGCGTGAACCAGGGCGTGCTCGATGAGGTTCGTGTTGATCAGCGCGGAAATGGCGCCGAGGCGACAAATGGC
This sequence comes from Polyangia bacterium, assembly GCA_030433055.1. Classification (GTDB taxonomy): domain Bacteria; phylum Myxococcota_A; class Polyangia; order Polyangiales; family Polyangiaceae; genus JAHBVY01. The sequence goes on along the minus strand of JAUILJ010000004.1, from coordinate 10,500 downwards.
GCTCTCGAGGAAGACATAGTCAGGTCGGTTGTCCATTAGCAGGGCGACTACATCGCCCTGACGGATGCCTTTGCGGCGCAAATAGCCTGCGTAGCGCGCCAGGCGATCTTCGAACTCTTGCCAGGTGTAGCTCTCGTCCAGGTAGCGAAGCGCGGTGTAATTTCCGTACTTCTCGGCGTTGCGCGCGATGATGCGCGCGATGTGCCAGTGGCTCCCGGGCAGGACCCGATGCATGTGCGGAAGCATCCTTCCGGCGGCTTCCAGTTCGATCCAAGTCGCGCGTAGACGCTGTTTCAGTCCCATCAATCCTCCGGCGTGAGCCGGGCGAGGATAGGCGCGAAACCTCCCCGTGACAACCAGGGTAGCTGGGTGAAACCAGCTGTTTCGCCGGGGTTTGGGGGGAGACGCACCCGCGCTGGTGAGGCGCTCGGGGAACGCTTCGAACTGACATGGCGTTCTGGTCGGGTTCGTCCTACGGGACACGCTACATGCTGTGCCTTGGGTGCCACTTCAAGAGTTGCGGCTGGGGGCGGGCGGTCGGATAAAGGCCCGGTGACCCAGCCTGAACACAGGGGCCGCGCTGCGGCGCAGGACGCGAAGCAGCTGCCGACCGCCGCCGATATCATCGTCATCGGTGCTGGTTCTGCGGGCTCGGTGATTGCCGCTCGGGCGACGGAGAACTCCGCGCGTCAGGTGCTGCTGCTCGAAGCAGGCCCGGACTACGGCCCGGAGCCTGACGCGCTGCCCGTGGATCTGACGAACGGCCTCGAGAACTCCATCCATCGACACGACTGGCAGTTTCAGCATTTGCCGCTCAAGGGGCAGCGCGTCTTCCCGTTTCCGCGAGGGAAGGTCGTGGGCGGCTCGAGCGCCGTGAACACCTGCATTGCGCTGCGGGGTCAACCCTACGACTACGACGAGTGGGCGAGCTTTGGCCTGCCAGAGTGGAGCTTCGAGCGCTGCCTACCAGCGTTCAAGCGGATCGAGACCGACCTAGACATCGACGACGAGTGGCACGGCCAGTCAGGACCGATTCGCGTGCGCCGCCACCCTGAACACGAGCTGGTGCCGTGGCAAGCGGCGTTCATGCAGTGTTGTGCCGACATGGGCTTCGAGCGCTGTCACGATCACAACAGCCCACTGACCACGGGCTTCGGGCCGCATGTGATGAACAAGATCGACGGCGTGCGCCAGAACGCAGCGACCTGTTACCTCACCCGCGAGGTCCGGTCGCGGCCGAACCTCACGGTGTGCGGCGGCGCGCTGGTCCAGCGGCTGCTGTTCTTGGGCAAGCGCCTGAGCGGCGTGGAGGTTCTCTACCGTGGGGAATCGCGAATCGTGCGCTGCAAGCAGGTGCTGCTATGCGGCGGTTCAATCCTGACCCCGGCCGTCTTGTTGCGCTCTGGCGTCGGACCAGCAGACCAGCTAGCGCGCATCGGGGTCGCAGAGGTCGCCGTCGCCCCGGGGGTGAACCAGAGGCTGCTGGACCATCCGGGCGCCGCGCTGGTGTTCGCGCCCCGTCATGAGTTCTCCAGCATCCAGCATCCGCTGATTCAGACCACGATGCGCTTCACCTCGAAGGGGAGCCCGTGCCCGAACGACATGCAGCTGCAGCCTGGCAGCTTCATCCCGTTCCCGGCATTCAGCGCGCCGTTCGTCACGATGATGACGTGCGTGGGCAAGCCGCGGGGCAGCGGGCGGTTGATCTTCTCGACCGCAGACCCGCTGGAGCGGCCACGCATCGACTCCAGGTTGCTGGAGGACGGGGAGGACCGCAAGCGCGCCGTGGAGGCGCTTCACCTCGCGTGGCTGATCGTATCCGGATCGCCGATGCGCGACATGTTTCACTACTTCTGGCCAGCGGAGCGGGTGCTGCGAGATCCGCGGCGCCTCTCCGAGTGGCTACCCGTGAGCACGGGCAGTGGATATCATCCGTGCGGAACCGTGCCCATGGGTCCTGAAGGAGACCCCGCGGCGGCTACGGATCAGTACGGGCGCCTGCGAGGGGTAGAAGGTGTGTTCGTGGCGGACGCCAGCTTGATGCCCACGGTCCCCTCATCGAATACGAATTTTCCCACGTTGATGATCGGGGAACGCTTCGGTGAGTGGCTGAGGGAAGGGGTGATCTAGCGCGCCTCACCCCCGACATCCGCGAGCCACGCTCAGCCGGAAGAACGCTTGGTTACCGCGGTGCTGAAGGAGCGGCCTTCCACGATGGCTCCGTCGACGGTGAGCGCCATCAGCATGCCGGCGTCGGCGTACAGGCTCACGAAGGGGGAGCCCAGGGTCGGCTCTTCCCAACCGACGGTGAATGGATCCTGCTCGCCGGTGCTCGAGTCCGCAAGATCGCGCACCCAGAGCCGCCCCAGGGAAGCTGCCCACTCTCGCCCCAGCACGTCCAGTGCGACGCTCGAGATATCGGGCGCTCCAGGCAACGTGGTCACTTCGGCGCGCCGACCCGGGCGGTGGGTCATGATCAGACCTGTGCTCCCCGCGGCAACGCCGATGTTGCGTTCCATCGAGCCTGTGAGACACACGAGGGCGCGCCCAGGCGGCGTATCGATGCTCTCCAGCTCCCACAGCAGGGGCCGGAACACACCGAGGTAAGGTGAGCCGCCGTGGCTGCGGCCGGCGATCAGCCACTCCTCGTCGCTGACCCGGCTGCACGCCGCCACGTACAGTGCGGGCACCTGGATTGGCTTGAGCCAGCGGCCAGCGGAGCACGCCTGGAGCACCGGGCCCTCCTGGGTTAGCCCCACGAGCACGAAGAGGTCGTCGGGATCGCCATTGCACGCGATCGGCTCGCAAGGGACGCGCGGCGCAGCGATGGGGCGCGGGCGCTCCAGCGACGAGTAGACCGCCAGGCGCGAGTGGTCGTCGGCCAGCAGCCACTCTCCCGGGCCCAGGCGATGCACCAGGCGGGCGTTGGGCGCGCTGACTTCGAGGGTACCTGGTGCCCCGACCCACGCCTCGCCGTTCCAGAACTCGAGCCCGGCAGAGGTGGAGACCAGGCACTGGCCATCACCGCCCCACGCCACGCTGCGGATCACTCGGTTGTCTCCCGTCGGGTGCCGCATCGACCAGGCCCAGTGTTTCGGTGAGAGCCTGCTGCGCAGGCTCATCACGCTCTCGACGCGCTTGACGTGGCTGCGAGAACTCAGTGCGCGAGCGCTGAGCCAGGGCACCACCATGGTGGCGAAGGCTGCCGCGCGCTGGGGGCGTAGATTGCCGCGCACCTGCGTTGCCTCGCGGATCAGTTCATCGATGGCCTGGCAGGTCTTGGGGTCGTTCTTCAGCTCGTCGCACAGCGCAGGGCAGTCCTGGAGCTTGCGTCGGGTGTCGGTGCCGCGCGCCATCAACAGACAGTCGGTTGCGCTCTTCACCGGGAAGTAGTCTTCCCCGGTGAGAATGTAGAAGGTGATGGCCGCCAGGCTGAAGACGTCGCTCCACGGGCCGATGCCCATCGGATCTTCGAACGTCTGCTCGGGGGCTGAGTAGCCCGGCGTGCCGAAGGCGATGTCTCCGAAGGTCGCGGTCACGCCCTCGGCGCGCGCGATACCGAAGTCTGCGATCTTGAATAGCTCCGCGTCGCCAAAGCCACAGCACAAGACGTTGCTCGGGCTCAGATCGCGATGCACGACGCCCACCTCGTGAATCGCCGAGAGCCCGCTGGCGATGCACTGGACGGCGCGGGCTGCCCGGCCCGCGTCGAAGGCTGCGTCGGTCTCCGAGAGGCTGAAGCTCATGCGCTGAAAGAGCGTGGTGCCCTCTGCGCCGCCGTGGACGTACTCCAGGGCGAGCCAGGGCACCTCGAGGCGCTGCTTGCCGATTTGCTGTACCAGCTCTCCCGTGTCGATCAGGCGCACCACACATGGGTTTGGCGGCACCTGCTCGTTGAGGCGCCCGAGCGCAACTGCTTCCTTGCGGAAAGAAGTTAGGGCCATCTGCCCCTCGCGCAGCATGGTCTCTGGCCGGGTGACCTTCAGCACCACGGGGGTGGTGCCCGAGGGGGACTGGCGGCGCGCGAGGTAGGCGACCGCCATACCTCCCTCTCCGAGCTGTCGCTCGAGGAGGTAGCTCACACCAGGGACGAGCTCCGACGGGATGACTCGACCACCGGTGGCATCGGCTTCCGCGGTCACGGCATGAAGACTAACGGAAAAGCCAGCCGTTCAACAGATGCGAGGCAGCTGCTCCCCCGACAGGAGCGTCAGCAGCCTGGAAGAGCCGTATGGGCTCTGCCCGTGCACTTCCCCGGCTCGCGCGCGGCCAGGCTGTGGCGCCTGGACGGAGCCGATCTGCACGAGCGCCTGCGCCCCGCCCCCGCGCGCGCCCAGCGGCTCCAGGGCTCTCGTTGCCGCGGTCACCTCAGCCTCCGGGAGCACGATGAGCGCTGCGCCCTCACTGGCGATGTAGAGCGGATCGAGGCCGAGCAGCTCGGCAGCGCTGGCGACGGCGGGGTGAACTGTGATTTTTGATTCCTCGAGGCAAAACACCAGGCCAGCGTCGTGCGCCAGCTCACAACACGCGCTAGCGAGCCCGCCGCGGGTACAGTCACGCATGCAATGCAGCTCCACGCCCGCTCCGAGCAGCGCCTGGATGGCTGGCCACAGGCTTCTGCAGTCGCTCTGCACCGGCGTCTCGAGTTGCAGATCCTGGCGGGCGCTCAGGATGGCGACGCCGTGGCGACCTACGTCACCTAGCAGCATCAACGCATCACCGGCTCGGATCGAAGACGGATGAATCCACTGAGCGCTCCGTTCGCCAACGCCGCTGGTGTTGATGAACAGCCTGTCGGCTTTGCCGCGTTCGACCACCTTCGTGTCACCGCTCACGATGGGCACGCCCGCCTCCGCCGCGGCGGCCCCCGCCGACTCCAGCACCTGGCGCAGCGTCGAGAGTGGTAACCCCTCTTCGAGGATCAGTCCCAGGGTGAGCGCGCGGGGCCGCGCGCCGGCCATGGCTAAGTCGTTCAGCGTTCCGCACACGGCGAGCCTACCGATGTCTCCGCCAGGAAAAAACAGCGGGCTCACCACATAGCTGTCGCTGGTCAGCGCGAGCCTGCCAGTCGAGAGCTCGAGGGCGGCGCTGTCGTGCTCCGTGTCCTTGACCCATGGCGCCTGCGCCAGGGCTTTCGTCAGCGCTGGGCGAATCAAGCCATCGATCAGCTGCTGCATGCGTCGCCCCCCCCCGCCGTGTGCCAGCTGGATGCAGTCACCCTCGAGAGGCACGCCGCACTCGATGCCTGTCACCTGGGCCCCGCGTGTGGCGTTGCCCCGCGGTACTGAAAGTAGGCCGCGCAGGCGCCTTCACTGGAGACCATCGGCGCGCCAAGTGGCGCCTCCGGGGTGCACTCGGCGCCAAAGCAGGGGCACTCGGTGGGCTTCGCCAGGCCGCGCAATACTCGGCCCGCGATACAGGGGCTCGCCTCTTCGACGACCTGGCAGGCGACAGGCAACCTGCGCGCGGCGTCGAACCCGGCGTACTCCGCTCCAAGCTCGAGGCCGCTGTGCTCGATCCTACCCAAGCCGCGCCAGTCGCGAGACGCCTCACGAAACACCTTCGCCACCAGCGCCCTCGCGTGGGGGTTGCCCTCTGCGCGCACGACCCGGGTGTACTGGTTCTCGACCCGAACCGAGGCCCCACGAGCTTCACGCGCCTCGAGCTGTGCGACACATGCGACCAGGCCTTGCAAGATGTCCAGCGGCTCGAAGCCGGTGACGACGATGGGCACCTGATAGCGCTCGCACAGGGGTTCGTACTCTGCGGTCCCCATAACGCTGCACACGTGGCCTGCCGCGAGGAAGCCGTCGATCGCGCAGTCGGGGGCACTCAGGACGGCATCCATCGCTGGCGGCACCCGCACGTGGCTCGACAGGATGCTGAAGTTGGTGAGGCCGAGCTGCCGCGCCCGCTCCACGGCTGCCGCGCTCGCAGGCACCGTCGTCTCGAAGCCGACGGAGAAGAACACGACCTGGCGTTCCGGCTCTGCCTCGGCGACGCTCACGGCGTCCAGTGGCGAGTAGACGACCCGCACGTCGGCGCCGGCGGCCCGCGCCTGCAGCAGATCACTCTTGCTCCCGGGGACGCGTAGCATGTCCCCGAAAGAGCACAGGACGACGCCAGCTAGCTTCGCGGTCGCGATGGCGCGATCGATCTCGAGGGTGGGAGTCACGCACACGGGGCAACCCGGGCCGTGAACCAACTCGATGCCCTGGGGTAACAGCTGGTCCAGCCCGTGGCGCACGATGGCGTGGGTCTGCCCGCCGCAGATCTCCATCACCTTCCAGGGACGCGTCGTGAGCTCGCGGAGCTCGCTCACGCAGCGCTTCACGCGTCCAGGGTCGCGAAACTCGCTCAGGTATTTCACGCCTCACCTCGTTCTTTGGTTGCCTGGGCTGCTTCGTCCAACAGCGCTGCTTCGTCCAACAGCGCAGCTTCGTCCAACAGCGCTGCTTCGTCCAACAGCGCAGCGTCGTCCAGCAGCGCAGCGTCGTCCAGCAGTGCAAGCGTGCGCTCTGCCTCGGCAACGTCCAGCAGGCTGATGGCGAACCCCGCGTGCACGATCACGTAGTCGCCAACGCGCGCGTCAGGAACACATGCGAGGCACACGGGGCGCACGACCTCACCGAAGCGCACCTTTGCCTGCCCCAGGGGCTCTGCGGGCAGCTCCAGGATGCAACCCGGGATGGCTAGGCACATGAGCGCGCCTCCTCGTGACACTGGCGGTCTAGCAAGGCGCTGCGCCCGAGCGCCGCCTGTCCGAGCGCGAGCCCGCCGTCGCCCGCAGGCGCCTCTCCCGCAAGCGTACAGGGCAGGCCGCGTCTCGCGGCACCCTCGCAGATCAGTCGAGACAAGAGCGAGTTCTGAAAGCAGCCGCCGGCGAGCAACATAGAATCCGCGTGGCAAAGACTTGCCAGCTCGAGCGCGGCGTCGGCCAGCGCGCGATGAAAGCCAAGCGCGAGCGCCGGTTGCTCCACTCCCCGTTGCATGCTCCGCACAAGGTCTTCGAGCAGGGGCGCCCAGTCAAGCTCCCAGCTTGCGTCGATTTCGCTTGCGTTGCGCCAGGTCAAGCTCAGCGGCTCCGCAAGCGACGCGTGCTGCGCGCACAGCTCCAGCAGGCTCGCCGCGTGGGCTTCATAGGCGTTGCGGTGGCACAGCCCGAGCAGGCTGGCCACTGCGTCGAACAGCCTGCCGATGCTGCTGCAGTTCGCGGCGCTCGCACGCTGCAGCTGCTCCAGCGTGCGCCGCTCGCCCTCGCTGAACGCGGCGTCCACCAGCTGCGTCCCCAGGCCTGCGTGCAACAGCAAGCTCAGAGCGACCCGTCGCGGTTCCCGCAACGCCCGCTCCCCGCCGGGCAAGGCGAACGGCCTCAGCGAGGCGATTCGTGGCACGCTCGCGGCGCTCGAGCCGCTGCCCAGCAAGAAGGCCTCGCCGCCCCACAGCGCGCCGTCCTCCCCAAGCCCCAGGCCGTCCCAGGCCAGGGCCACGCAGGTCCCGCTCAGCCCCCGCTCGGCCAACACCGCCGCCACGTGGGCGCGGTGATGCCCGAACCGCAGCAGCGGCGCTCCGAGGCGTTCCGCGAGCGCTTCTGCGATCCGTGAGGAAACATAGTCCGGGTGGGCATCACAAGCGATCGCGTCAGGTCGGCCCCGCCGAGAGAGCAGGTCGTCGATGGCGGCCTCGTAGGTGCGTGTGGCGTTCGTTCCGTGCAGATCTCCCAGGTGCTGGCTGAGCTCCGCCTGCGCGCCTTCGAGCCAGCACACCGCGGCCTTGAGCTGGCCTCCCAGGCTCAGCACCGTGGGCGCGCGCCGACCCGGCGGTGTCGTGGGCCATTTCAGGGGGAGGGGGTGAGGGACGAGGCCGCGCCCGCGCCGCACCACGTGGCGCCCGCTGGCGCTCAGCCGCACCACCGAGTCATCCAGTCGCCGCACGATGCTCCGATCGTGGTCGAGCACTCCATCGCACACCCCGGGCAGCGCGACCAACAGCTCATCCAGGTGCCCACACAAGGGCTCCTCGCTGGCGTTCGCGCTGGTGCACACCAGCGGCCCGCCGTAGCCCTCCGCGAGCATCCAGTGCAGCCCACTCGTCGGCAGCATGGCGCCGACCCATGGCCAGGCTTCGCGGAGCCACGCCGCGCCGCTCGGCGCCGTATCAGAAAGCTCCGGCGTGAGACTCACCAGCGGAGAGACGCTGGGCGCGAGGCGCGGCGCGCCCGCCCGAGGAGCGCGCCCGCGACACAGCACGATCGGCCCCGCCGGCGACTGGAGCTCGCATATTTCCGCGTGGCTGAGTGAGGCGTAGCCTTCGAGCTGAGCCACGTCGCGGAACAGCACGGCGAAGGGCTTCACCGGGCGACGCTTGCACGCTCGCAGGCGTGCCACCGCCGCCTCGTTGCACGCGTCGACCAGCAGCTGAAAGCCGCTCACGCCCTTGAGCGCGATCAACTGACCGCCACGGAGCGCCGAAATGGCCGCGCCGAGTGGCTCCGCGCCGGTGCGCTGCCCAGCGCCGGTGAGCCAGTGAACCTGCGGACCGCACGTTGGGCAGACGATGCCTTCGGTGTGAAACCGTCGGTTCTCCAGATCTGCGTACTCAGCCTGACAGGTATCGCAGAGTGGGAACGCGCCCAGGCTGGTGCGCTGGCGGTCGTAGGGCGCTGCCTGGGTGATGGCGTAGCGCGGGCCGCACTCGGCGCAGCTATTCAGAGCGTAGCGATGGCGGCGGTCACCCGGTGAGCCCATTTCACTCAAGCAAGCCTTGCAGGTCACGCGATCAGGGCTGAGCGTGGGTGCGCTGCTGCCGCGCGCTGTGCTCTCGATGATTTCGAATGCCTGGCTTGGTTCCGCGACGGGGATACGAGCCTGCTCCAGCTGGTCGAGGCGGGCGGCCCGCGGCAGTGCCTCGCGGAACGATGCGAGGAAACCGTCCAGCTGCTCCGAGTTGCCCTGGACCTCGAGCTCCACCGCGCCGCTCAGGTTCTTCACCCAGCCGCTGACCCGCCAGCGCCGGGCATGCCGCACTAGGGCCGGACGCATCCCCACGCCCTGCACGGCGCCGCTCAGCTGAATCCGCACTCGGCGCAGCATGGTCACTCCACGTCGATGCTGCGCACGCCAACGCCGACCGCGTCCAGGAGCTCCGCCTCGATCCCATCGCAGCGAGGACACATCAGCACGTGTGCCTCCGGTAGGTAGACATCGCCGCAGCGCGCGCAGCGGGCGCGCACATGGATCACCTCGAGATCGAGCTTCGCCGTCGCGGCGAGGGTGCCCTGGGCCAGGGCGGCGAAGTGCAACTCGAGGCTCTCGGGATTCAGCGTCTCCGTCTCGGCGACGAAGGCGCTGACCTGGGTGACGCGGGTCGCGCCCGCCGCCGTGGCTCGAGCCAGCACGGCCTCCAGCAGCGCCCTGGATAGGCTGGCCTCATGCATCGCGTAACCTCGCGGCAAGGGCCAGCGCGCGGCGGCTCGCCGGCGCAATAGCGCCTGACACCTCTGGGCTGAGCTCGGCGCTGAAGCTGAGGCAGCGCTGGGGGTCGATGCCGACTCCCAGCACCAGGACGCGCCGCAGGTCCACCTGGCCCAGCGCGTCAGCGATACCCAGGCTCTCGGCGACGCCCAGCGCGTGGCTCGAGGTGCTGCTGCGACTGCGCGGGCCGACGCCAGCCTTGAGCTGGTGAGGCTCGAGGCAATGGAGGCTGCCGACGTGCTCTGGATCAGCCACCGCATCGACCAGGACATAGTCGTTGGTCGGCGCCAGCAGCTCGAGCAGCGCCGCGCCATCACTCGCGCGCGCCAGGGACACGTGGGCCGGGAGCTCCCCGGCGCGGAGCGCCTCGATCACCCGTGGGCCGATCCCGTCGTCGCCCCGCGCCTCGTGCCCGAGTCCCACGATCTTCACGCTCATGTGCGCTGGATCTCCAGATTCAGGAAGTGGGTGGCGCAAGAGATGCACGGATCGTGGTTGCGAATGGCCCGCTCCGCGAGCAGCGTCGCTTCCTCCAGGGGGAGGCGCGCGAGCTCAGGTGCGAGTTGCCACAGGTCGCGCTCGATGCTGCCCTGGTTCTGGGAGGTCGGCGGGACGATCTGCGCTTCTTGAATCAACCCTTCTTGATCCACGCGGTAACGATGATAGAGCAGGCCGCGGGGCGCCTCACTGGCGCCATGCCCCTCGACGGGGCCGGCCGAGGGCGGCATGGGGATGCTCGGTTCGCTGGGCGGTCGATACTCTCGAATGATGCGCGCGGCCTCGCGGCAGGCGAAAGCGACCTCCACGCCGCGCGCCAAGATGCTCTTGAACGGGTTGCGGCAGCTGGGCGAGAGCCCGGCTCGCTCCGCCGCCTGCTGGAGGTCAGCGGGCAGCTGGGCGTGGTTCAGTGCAAAACGTGCCAGCGGACCACACAGATACTCTCGGGGTTCGCTCGCTGCGGTCAAGCGCAGCACCGAGTGCAGCGCGGTGGAGTGGGCACGGTGGATCTCCGTGAAGTGCTGGGTGT